>VBDL01000289.1 GCA_005884255.1 Betaproteobacteria bacterium
AGTGGATGACGGAGTCCGACGCCGCACAGCACTTCGAGGAGTACCGCGAGTTCACCGAGGACGTGCGCCGCGACGGCCATTTCGTCGACAGCAACCGGCTGCTGCCGCCCGATGCGGCCGTGACGCTGCGCGTGCGCAACGGCCAGGTGTTCACCACCGACGGGCCGTTCACCGAGACCAAGGAGCACCTCGGCGGCTACTACCTGATCGAGGCGCGCGATCTCACCGAGGCCATCCGCGTGGCCTCGAAGATTCCCGGCGCGAAGATCGGCTGCGTCGAGGTGCGGCCGGTGGCGCAGGACGCGCGGACGATGGAGGTGCTGGGCCATGACGCGTGATACCTTCGTCCTCATCCCCGGCGCGGGCGGCAGCGCCTGGTACTGGCATCTGGTGGCGCCCCTGCTAGAGCGGTACGGGCATGAGGCCCTCCCTGTCGAACTGCCGGCGGCCGACGATGCGGCCGGCCTGCCCGAGTATGCGGCTGCCGTCGTGCGCGCCATCGGCGACGCCGAGCGACGACGCCTGGTGATCGTTGCGCAATCCCTGGGCGGCTTCACGGCGCCGCTCGTCTGCCGACAGGTTCCGGCGGCACTGCTGGTGCTCGTGAATGCCATGATCCCTGAGCCCGGCGAAACTCCCGGGGCGTGGTGGGCGAACACGCACCACGCGCAGGCGAAGCGCCGCCAGAACCAGCGCGACGGCCGTCCGGCGGATGCTCCCTTCGATCCGCTCGTCGAATTCTTCCACGACGTGCCGCAAGCGGTGATCGACGAAGCCTGGGCGCAGGGCGAGCCGCGGCAATCCGACACCGTGTTCGCGTCACCCTGCAGCTTCGAAAGCTGGCCGGCCGTCCCGACCCGCGTTCTCGTGGCGACAGGAGACCGGTTCTTCCCGGCCGAGTTCCAACGGCAGGTGGCGCGCGATCGCCTCGGCCTTTCGGCGGACGAGATGCCGGGCGGGCATCTCGTCGCGCTGAGTCAACCGGACGAACTGGCGGCACGACTCGTGGCATACGCCCGGTCGCTCTAGCGCAGGCAACGCGCCAGCACTCGCACGGCATCTTCAATGCGCGCGGCCTCGATCAGCCCGTAGCCCATCGCGAGGCCATTGATGGCCGTGCCGCGCGCCGCCGGTGTCGCGCGATAGCGCTGCAGCGCCTCGACGGCGAGGCCGGCGTCGGCCGCACGTTCGACAGCCACCGGCGCTGGCAGCCGGCCCGGCAGGTGCGCCGACAGATGCAGGCCGGCCTCGGAGGCGATGGGCTGGAGTGCGCCGCAGTGCCGCGCGAGCGCGTGCAACAGCGTCTCGCGACGCTGCGCATAGACGCCGCGCATCTTGCGCACGTGGCGCACCAGGTGGCCTTCGGCGATGAAGGCGGCCAGCGTGTCCTGCATCATCGGCGGCACCTGCCAATCGGCCAACTGCTTGGCCGCGGCCAGCGCCGGCTGCGCCCACGGCGGCGCGACGACGAAGCCGATGCGCAGCGCCGGGAACATCACCTTCGAGAAGGTGCCGACGTAGAACACCGATGCGGCGCCGTCCAATGTCTGCAAGGCATCGAGCGGCCGGCCGCCGAAGCGGAACTCGCCGTCGTAGTCGTCCTCGATGATCACCGCACCGTGCTCGCGCGCGAAGGCCAGCAGCTCGGCGCGCCGCCGCGCCGACATCGCCACACCGAGCGGGAACTGGTGGGACGGCGTCACGCAGATCACGCGCGTGCCGGCGGGCAGCCGATCGACGCGCAGCCCTTCATCGTCCACCGGCACGCTCGCCAGCCGGGCCTGCTGCGCGGCGAAGGCGGCGCGCAGCGGCGGATAGCCCGGATCTTCTAGCGCCACCAGCGTGCGCCTCGGCGTGACGAGAATGCGCGCGAGCAGATCGAAAGCCTGCTGCGCGCCGGCGGTGACCAGCACGTCGTCGGCGCTGCAGGCCACTGCCCGCGTGAACGACACGTGGCTCGCGATGGCCGCGCGCAGCGCAGCGCGGCCCTGCGGCTCCGCATAGGCCTGCGGCGCCTTCGCGAAGGCGCGCAGCTGGCGGGCGGCGAGGCGCCGCCACACGTCGAAGGGAAACGCATGCGGGTCCGGCAAGCCGGTGCGCAGGTCGTGGCGGTACGGCGTGCCAGGGAGCGGCTGCAGCAGCGGTGGCAGCGTGCGCCACGGCGCGGCCAGCCGCGCGTCGGGCGCCGCGCTGTCGCGACGCGCCGCGCGGCGATGCGGCGCGGGGCGCGCCAGCATGTCGGCCACGTAGGTGCCGGCACCGGGCCGCGCCTGCAGATAGCCTTCGCTGAGCAGCAGGTCGTAGGCCGCCACCGCGGTGTTGCGCGAGACGCCCAGCGTGTCGGCCAGCGCGCGCGTCGCGGGCAGACGCAGCCCGGGCTGCAGGCGGCCGTCGAGAATGGCGGCGCGCAGCTGCGCATGCAGCGCGCGCAGCCGCTCGCGCGAGCCGCGGGCCGGCAAGGCGATCGCGAGCTGGAAAACTGGATCCATGAATTTGCCGATTTGTGGATCTTCTTCAATACCACGACGACAGGCATGCTGTCACCCATGATCGATCTCTACTTCAGCCCCACGCCCAATGGCCTCAAGCTCAAGCTCTTCTTGGAGGAGAGCGGCCTGCCGCATCGCGTGATCCCGGTGCGCCTGAGCAAGGGCGAGCAGTTCAGGCCGGAGTTCCTCGCGATCTCGCCGAACAACAAGATTCCGGCGCTCGTGGACCATGCACC
>VBDL01000290.1 GCA_005884255.1 Betaproteobacteria bacterium
CGTCGAAGTCGGCCTCGATGACGGCGCCCGAGTCCCGGCACACCTTCATCGCGAAGGCCAGCATGGCCTTTTGGCGCGGCGTGATGTCGGCCTTCAGGTAGTTGGTGGCGATCTGGTCGGCCAGCAGCGGCGCCTTCTCGTAGATGCGCAGCACCGCGCCATGCGCCACCACACAGTACAGGCACTGGTTGGCACCCGAGGTGGCGACGATGATCATTTCCTTCTCGCCCTTGGTGAGGCCGGAGGCCTCGCGCAACAGCAGTGCGTCGTGATAGGCGAAGAAGGCGCGGAATTCGTCCGGGCGATGCGCGAGCACGAGGAAGACATTGGGCACGAAGCCCGCCTTTTCCTGCACCTGCAGGATGCGCTCGCGCATGTCCTCGGGCAGGTGCTTGACTTCCGGTACCGGGAAGCGGCTGATCGGTTTGGCTTTGCTCATGGGTCAGGTCCTGAATTGCAGCGCGTGAAGGCGGGCATAGAGGCCGCCGTGGGCCAGCAGCTCGGCATGCGTGCCTTGCTCGACGATGCGGCCGGCCTCCAGCGCGAGGATGCGGTCGGCGCGCTCGATGGTCGACAAACGGTGCGCGATGACCAGCGTCGTGCGGCCTTGCATCAGGCCATCGAGCGCGGCCTGCACCTGGCGTTCGGATTCGGAATCCAGCGCCGACGTGGCCTCGTCGAGAATCAACAGCGGCGCGTTCTTGTAGATCGCGCGCGCGATCGCCAGCCGCTGCCGCTGGCCGCCAGAGAGCTCGCTGCCGTTGTGGCCGATCACCGTGGCTATGCCTTGCGGCATCTGCTCGACGAAGTCCAGCAGGTAGGCGCTGCGCAGCGCGTCGCGCACGCGCTGCGGGTCGGCGCTGTCGCCGAGCGCGACGTTGGCGGCCACGCTGTCGTTGAACAACACCACGTCCTGGCTGACGAAGGCGAACTGGCGGCGCAGCGCGGCAATGTCCCACTCGGCCAGGGCGTGCCCGTCGAGCCGGATCTCCCCAGCGGTCGGCGTGAGAAAGCGCGGCAGCAGGTTCACCAGCGTCGACTTGCCGGCGCCCGACGGTCCGACCAGCGCCACCGTCTCGCCGGCGCGCAGCGTGAGGCTCACCCCGTCGAGCACGGGCGGCTGGTCATTGCGGTAGCTCAAGCTCACATCGCGCAGATCGAGCTCGCCGCTGGCGCGGCCGGGGTCGTAGCCGCCGCCGGATTCCGGCATGCTTTCTTCGAGCAAGGCCACGCCGCGCTCGAGCGCCGCGAGGCCGCGCGTCACTGGGCCGAACACCTCCGACAGGTGCTTGATCGGCGTGATGATCATGCCCATCGCTGTGACGAAGGCGACGAAGTTGCCGACCGTCGCCTGGCTGGGGTCGGGCTGCGACATCGCGATCACGATCACGGTGGACAACGCAGCCGCTGCGATCACCTGCGTCAGCGGCGTCATCGTGGCCGATGCGACGATGGACTTCAGCGACAGCCGCCGCAGCCGGTGGCTCAGTTGCGAGAAGCGCGCGGCTTCCGAGGTCGCGGCGAGGCGAGCACGTTCTCCTCGACGACGTAGGCGAGCTCATCGGTCGACTGCTGGCCGGCCACCGTGAGCCGGTGCAGCCGGCGGCTGAGCGTGCGCATCAGCACCGCGACGGTGGGGAAGAGCACCGCCACCACCAGCGTGAGCTGCCAGTTGATGATCAGCAGGTAGATGAACAAGGCCAGCACGCTCAGCGAGTCGCGCACCAGCGACAGCAGCGAGTGCACCAGCTGCATCGCGCCGCCTTGCACCTCGTAGACCAGCGTGTTGGTCAGGCTGCTTGCGGTGTGGCGCGAGAAGAGCTCCGGTTGCGCGCTGACCAGGCGTTCGAACATCGCGCCGCGCATCGTTTCCACGCCACGGTTGGCCGACCAGCCCAACCCGTATTGCGCGACGAAGCCGGCCACGCCGCGGATCGCGAACAGCCCGATGATGGCCACCGGCACCGCCCAGAGTGGCAGGAGCTTGCTCTGGAAGCCCTTGTCCAGCAGCTCCTTGAGCAATTGCGGAATCACCGGTTCGGTGGCCGCACCGACGATCGACCCGACGATGGCCAGCACGAAGCCCCAGCGGCTGGCGGCGAAAAAGGGCGCGATGCGCGCCAGGCGCTGCAGGAGGCTTTGCATGGAGGGCGTGAAGTCCGGACCGCGAGGATTATCCGCTGCGGCGCGCCACTAGAATCCGCCGCCATGCCAGCCACGCTGTCGGTCATCGTCATCACGCACAACGAGCGCGACAACATCCTCGGCTGCCTGCAGTCGGTGGCCTTCGCCGACGAGTGGGTGGTCGTGGACTCCAGCAGCACCGATGGCACGCGCGAGATCGCCCAAGGCTTCGGTGCCCGCGTCGTGAACACCACCGACTGGCCGGGCTTCGGCCCGCAGAAGAACCGCGCGCTGGCCGAGGCCACAGGCCGTTGGGTGCTGTCGATCGATGCCGACGAGCGCGTCGACGATGAGCTCGCCGCCCAGATCCGCGCCGCCATCGCACGCGATGCGGATGGGCCGATGGGTTACGAAGTCTCACGCTTGTCCCGCTTCTGCGGCCAGTGGATGCGCCATGGCGACTGGTACCCTGACCGCGTGTTACGTTTGTTCCGCCGCGAGCGCGGCCGCTTCAGCAATGATCTCGTGCATGAAAGGCTCATCGTCGACGGCGCAACGGCTCGCCTGAGCGGCCATCTGCTGCATGACAGCATGCCGACGCTCGACGATGCCCTGGACAAGCTCAACCGCTACAGTGCTGGCCGTGCGCGCGATCGCGTGCGCGCCGGTCGCCGCGGTGGCCTCGCGCCCGCGCTGGGGCATGGGCTGTGGGCCTTCGTGCGCTGCTATCTCATCAAGCGCGGCTTTCTCGATGGTCGGCTCGGGCTGGTGCTCGCGCTGTACCAGGCCGAGGGCACCTACTACCGCTATCTGAAGATGTGGTTGCAGGAACCAGCCGCCGTGTCCGAATGAACCAAACCGCGAGGTCCGGATCAGTGACTGCCATGATCAATAGAAGAAGCCTGTTGGGGGCGGCCGCGCTGGGAGCGACGTGCCCGTCCTGGTCGCAGTTCCGCATCGAGATCTCCGGCGTCGGCGCCACGCAGGTGCCGGTAGCCATCGCGAAATTCCGCGACGAAGACAAGTCCGGCCAATCGATCTCGGCCATCGTGCGCGCCGACCTCGAGCGCAGCGGCGCTTTCCGCGGCATCGACGCGAGCGGCCCGATGGACGAGACCAGCCAGCCGCAGATGGCCGAATGGCGCTCGCGCGGGGCTGACGCATTGCTCACCGGTTCGGTCTCTCGCCTGGCCGATGGCCGCTTCGACGTGCGCTATCGCCTGTGGGACGTGGTCAAGGGCAGTGATCTCGGCGGCCAGAGCCTCGCCGTGGTCGCGGCCGATCTGCGCCTGGCGGCGCATCGCGTGGCCGACGCGATGTACGAGAAGCTGACCGGCGAGAAGGGTGTGTTCTCCACGCGCATCGCCTATGTCACCCGCTCGGCCGGCCGCCGCTTTGCGCTGCGCATCACCGATGCCGACGGCGAAGGCGGGCAGGTGGCGCTGCAAAGCCCCGAGCCGATCATCTCGCCGGCCTGGTCGCCCGACGGCAAGAGCGTCGCCTACGTGTCCTTCGAGACCGGCAAGGCGGTGGTGTGGGTGCAGGACGTGGCCAGCGGCCAACGCAAGGCAGTGGCCAACTTCCGCGGCAGCAACAGCGCGCCGGCCTGGTCGCCCGACGGCAGCTCGCTGGCCGTGACGCTGACGCGCGACGGGCAGTCGCAGCTCTACGTGATGGGCCGCGACGGCAGCAACGTCAAGCGCCTGACCACCAGCATCGGCATCGACACCGAGCCGGTGTTCACGCGCGACGGCCGCATGATCTATTTCGTCAGCGACCGCGGCGGCAGCCCGCAGATCTACCGGCTGCCGGTGGCCGGCGGCAATGCCGAGCGCGTGAGCTTCTCCGGCGCCTACAACATCAGCCCCGACCTGAGCCCCGATGGCCAGACGCTGGCCTACATCACGCGCAACGGCGGCGGCGCCTTCAAGCTGATGACGATGGATCTCGGCTCGGGCAAGGCCCAGTCGCTGACCGACAGCAGCGACGACGAAAGCCCGAGCTTTGCACCCAACGGCAAGCTCATCATCTATGCGACGCGAGCTCAGGGACGCGACGTATTGATGACCACCACCCTCGATGGCAAGATCAAGACGCGTCTGCTGTCTTCGGGGGCCGATGTGCGCGAGCCCACCTGGGGCCCCTACGGTCGCTGACCGCAGACAAGGCCGCGACGGCTCGCTTTATTCCCTGTTAGGTTGAAGGAAACCACCATGTTCGCACTGAAGACCTCCACCACCTTCCTCGCGCTCGTCGCCGCGGGCCTGATGGCCGGTTGCGCGTCGGGCGTCAAGCTCGACAAGCCGGCTCCGGTGGAGACGCGCAACGTCACGCCGGCCGACGGCACACAAGGCCAGGGCGGCGCCGAATCGCAGGTGGCCAACGTGGACCTGGGCAAGGGCGCCGCCGGCGCCGCGAGCAACATGCCGCGCACCGTGTACTTCGACTTCGACAGCTATGTCGTGAAGGAAGAGTTCCGCGGCACCATCGAGGCGCACGCCAAGCTGCTCACTACAGACCGCAAGAAGAAGGAAGTCATCGAGGGCCACACCGATGAGCGCGGCGGCAGCGAGTACAACCTGGCGCTCGGCCAGAAGCGCGCCGAGGCGGTGCTGAAGTCGCTCACGCTGATGGGCGTGACCGACACGCAGGTCGAAGCGGTGAGCTATGGCAAGGAGCGCCCGGCGGCCGACGGGCACGATGAATCCGCGTGGGCGAAGAACCGCCGCGCCGAGCTGAAGGACCGTTGACGTGCTTCACTTGATGACGAGCGCACGGCGCCTCGCCCTCGCCGCGGGCCTGGTGCTCGCCGCGGGCGGCGCGAGCGCCGGCCTGTTCGACGACGACGAGGCGCGCCGCGCCATCCTCGACGTGCGCACGCGGCTGCAGGCGCTGGAAGAGGGCGGCAAGGCACGCAATGCCGAGCAGGCCGATCAGATCGCGCAGCTGCGGCGCAGCCTGCTCGAGCTCAACGGTCAGCTCGAAGCGCTGCGCACCGAGCTGGCAAAGACGCGCGGCCAGAACGAGCAGCTGGCGCGCGACTTGGCCGAGCTGCAGCGCGGGCAGAAGGACCTGCAGCAAGGCGTGGACACGCGCCTGCGCAAGGTCGAGCCGCAGAAGGTCAGCGTCGATGGCCGAGAGTTTCTGGCTGACCCCGAGGAGAAGCGGCAGTTCGAAGAAGCGATGGGCGTGCTGCGCGGTGGCGATTTCGCCGCAGCGGCGGGCGCCTACAGCGGCTTCCTGCAGCGCTACCCAGGCAGCGGCTATGCCGAGTCGGCGCGCTTCTGGCTCGGCAATGCGCAGTACGGCAAGCGCGACTACAAGGGCGCGATCGCCACCTTCCGCAGCTTCGTCGCCGCCGCGCCGGAGCATCCGCGCGCACCGGAGGCGCTGCTCGCGCTGGCCAATTGCCAGATCGAGCTGAAAGACACCAAGTCGGCGCGCCGCACGCTCGACGAGGTGCTCAAGACCTACCCCAAGTCCGAGGCCGCACAAGCGGCGAAGGAACGGCTCGCGTCGCTGAAGCAAGGCTGATGCTCGCCCACCATGTGCTGTGGGCGGCGTTTGCGCTGGCGGTGCTGTTCGGTGCCATCGCGCAGCGCACGCAGTTCTGCACCATGGGCGCGGTGGCCGACGTGGTCCACTTGGGCGACTGGACGCGCATGCGCATGTGGTCCACGGCCATCGGCGTGGCGATGATCGGCTTCAACGCGATGGTCGCGCTCGGCTGGCTCGAGGCCGGCAAGAGCATCTACGCCGCACCGCGCCTGATGTGGCTGTCGATGCTCGTCGGCGGCGCGATGTTCGGCTTCGGCATGGTGCTCGCGTCGGGTTGCGGCAGCCGCGCGCTGGTGCGCCTGGGCGGCGGCAACCTGAAGTCGCTGGTCGTCTTCATCGTGCTGGCCCTCCGTGCCTTCGCGACGCTGAAGGGGCTGACGGCGGTGCTGCGCGTGGCCACCGTCGATGCCGTCGCCGTCGAACTGCCGGCCGGGCAGGACTTGCCGTCGCTCTTCGCGGCGGCCACCGGCTGGCCCAAGCTGCCGCTGGCCGGCGTGCTCGGAGCAAGCCTTGGTGCGCTGCTGTTGGCCTGGGCCTGGGCGAAGCCGGAGGGGCGAGGCAGAGATGCATTGCTCGGCGGGCTGGGCATCGGCGCGGTGGTCGCCGGCGTATGGTGGGCGTCGGGCCGCTTGGGCTATGTGCCCGAAGACCCGAACACCTTGCAGGAAGCCTTCGTCGCCACCAACTCGCATCGCATGGAGTCGCTGAGCTTCGTCGCGCCGGTGGCCTATGCGATCGACTGGCTGATGTTCTTCAGCGACAAGAGCAAGACGCTCACGCTGGGCATCGTCGCCACCGCCGGCGTGATCGTCGGGTCGGCGATCGTCGCGCTGGCGACGCGCCGCTTTCGCTGGGAGGGCTTCGCAAGCGTCGAGGACACGGCGAACCATCTCGCCGGTGCGGCGCTGATGGGCGTGGGCGGCGTCACGGCACTCGGCTGCACCATCGGCCAGGGCGTGTCGGGCGTGTCGACGCTGGCGCTGGGTAGCTTTCTCGCGCTGGCCGCCATCGTCGGCGGCGCGCTGCTCGCGCTGCGCTACCTGGGCTGGCGCGTCGAGCGGAGCATGGCTTGATGAGCGCACTGCCTGTCATCGACACGCCGGATCTCGAGCGCCGCTTCGGCGGCCTGCAGCGCCTGTACGGCGACGCGGGCTATGCCTGCCTGCGGCGCTCGCGCGTGGCCATTATCGGGTTGGGCGGCGTGGGCTCGTGGGCGGCCGAGGCGCTGGCGCGCAGCGGCATCGCGTCGCTGACATTGATCGATCTCGACCATGTGGCGGAGTCCAACATCAACCGGCAGGTGCAGGCGCTCGGCGCGACGCTGGGCCAGGCCAAGGTGCTGGCGCTGCGCGAGCGCGTGGCCGACATCCACCCGGGCTGCGCAGTGCACGTGGTCGAGGACTTCGTCGACGAGCAGAACTGGCCTGCCTTGCTGCCCTGGCCTGTGGATGCGCTGATCGATGCTTGCGACCAGGGCCGCGCCAAGCTGGCGATGGCTGCCTGGGCACTGCGCGAGCGCATGCCATTCGTCAGCGTGGGCGCGGCCGGCGGCAAGCGGCTGGCGCAGCGCACCGAGGTGGCCGACCTGGGCGAAGCGACGCACGACCCGCTGCTGGCCATGCTGCGGCAGCGCCTGCGCAAGGCGCATGGCGCTTCGCGCAGCGGCAAGCTGGGCCTGCGCTGCGTGTTCTCGCGCGAGACGGTGCAGCGCCCGGTGCAGGCCTGCGATGTCGAGAGCAACCTCAACTGCGCGGGCTACGGTTCGAGCGTCGCGGTGACCGCGACCTTCGGCTTGGTGGCCGCGGGTGAGGTCATCGAACAACTTCTGCAGCGCGAGCAGAAGACGATCGCAAAAATGGCTCTATAATGAGCGGCTCTACAGACGGGTTGTTAGCTCAGTCGGTAGAGCAGCGGACTTTTAATCCGTTGGTCGCAGGTTCGAATCCTGCACAACCCACCATCTCGGAGCGATCCGGGAACGGGCTCTTAGCTCAGTTGGTAGAGCAGCGGACTCTTAATCCGTTGGTCGAGTGTTCGAGTCACTCAGGGCCCACCAACACCGAAGACCCGGCGCGAAAGCGCCGGGTCTTTTTGTTGGGAACCTCGAATTGATTGCGCAAGTCCGATGCACATGAATGCTTCGCGACATGCGGTCTTGCTCTGCGGCGTATTGTTGGGCGCCTGCTCCGCCTACGGCCCGGGCGACGTGCGAGTCGGGCAGACGGCCGACGACGTGACGCGCTCGATGGGGCCGCCCACCGGCCGCTATGCCTTGAACGGTGGCGCCACGCGGCTGGAGTTTGCGCGCGGCCCCTATGGCAAGCACACCTACATGATCGACCTGGACGCCGCGGGCCGCGTCACGCGCTGGCAGCAAGTGCTAGACGAGGCGCGTTTCGCGCAAGTGGCACCGGGGCAGTCGCGCGAGGACGTGCTGCTGCTGCTCGGCCACCCGTCGGACACGCGCTTCATCGGCTGGCAAAAGCTCGTTGTCTGGGCCTACCGCTACGACACGCCGCAGTGCCAGTGGTTCCAGGTGTCGCTCGATGCGCAGCAGCGCGTGCACGACACGAGCTACGGGCTCGATCCGCACTGCGATGCGGGCGACCTCAAGCACCGCGACTGAAGAAAGAACAATGGCGATCACGCTCTACGGTATCCCCAACTGCGACACCGTGAAGAAGGCGCGCAGCTGGCTCGATGCGCGCGCTGCTGCCTACACCTTCCACGACTACAAGAAGCAGGGCGTGCCGCAGCACGATCTGCAGCGCTGGATGGCCGAGCTCGGCTGGGAAGCGCTCGTCAACCGCAAGGGCACGACGTGGCGGCAGCTCGATGAGGCGACGCGCGCGAAAGTGGTCGATGCGGTCAGCGCGCACGCGCTGCTGTGTGTCCAACCGAGCGCGATCAAGCGGCCCGTGGTGCGATGGAGTGATGGCCGGGTGACCGTGGGCTTCGAGGCGGACGAGTTCGACCGCGCCCTCGGTGCTTAACGCGCGCGGCGCACACCGCTTACCG
>VBDL01000288.1 GCA_005884255.1 Betaproteobacteria bacterium
AGTCCGCGCCTTTGAATTGCGCGTCGGTGTCGGGGAAATGGCGGCCGATGTCGCCGAGGCCGGCGCCGCCGAGCAGCGCGTCGGTGATCGCATGCAGCAAGGCATCGGCATCGGAGTGGCCGAGCAGGCCGTGAGTGTGCGGGATCGTCACGCCGCCGAGCACCAGCGGCCGCCCGGCAACGAGTGCATGCACGTCCCAGCCCTCGCCAATGCGCAGATCAAGCATCATGAAAAAAGCCGCTGAGCGATCAACGGCTCTTGGATGTTTTTTGGGGTGGCTGATGGGACTCGAACCCACGACGACCAGAATCACAATCTGGGACTCTACCAACTGAGCTACAGCCACCGTTGCAAGCGAAAGATTATAGCCGCGTTCACTGCTGTCCCGCAGCCGAGGCGGGCGGCGCGGCGGCCGTGATCTGTGCTTTGTAGCGCGTCTTCAGTGCGTTGTAGTAGGCCTGCGTCTCGGCGGCGCTCCAGGTCTGCGCGTACTGGCGCTGCGCGTTCGCGAGATCCCCGGTGACGGGGTCGCGCGGGAGCACGGCGGTCAGGCGCATCACCGCGTAACCTGCGTCGCCGAGGTCGACGCCGATCACCTTCGGCAGCTTGCTCGCATCGGCGCGCAGCAGCGCGTCGAGCGCCGGGCGCGGCAGCCCTTGCGGCTGTGCACGCGACACCTTCACCGGCGCGGCCAGGCCCGCGGCATCGCCATCTTTCTCGAGCTGCGCGCGGCGCGCTTCGCCTTCCTTGCGGGCGAACGCGGCGGCCTGCTGCGCGACGAGGCGCTGGCGCACGCGGTCCTTCACCTCGGCCAGCGGCAGCGCGTGCGCCGGCTCGTACTTGACGATGCGGCCGGACACCATCTGGCTCGGCGACGTCTCGATCGCATCGCTGTTGCGCTTGTTGCGCAGCACCTCGTTGCCGAAGATCGCGTCGAGGAACTTCTGCGACGCCAGCGGGCCGGTGGCGCCCGGCGCCGGCGAGCGGCCCACGTTGGCGGTGCGCAGCTCGAGCTTGAACTTGTCGACCACGGGCTTCAGGCTGTCGAACTGCTGGTAGACGATGTCGTTGAAGTCACCCGCGGTCTCGGTGAACTTCTTCTGCGCGAGCTGCTTCTTCACCTCGTCTTCGATGTCGGCGCGCACCTGCTCGAAAGGCTTCTTCTGGCCGCCGCGCGCTTCAGTCAGCTTGATGATGTGGTAGCCGAAGTCGCTCTCCACCACATTGCTGATCTCGCCCGCCTTCATCGCGAACACCGCATCTTCGAAGGGCTTGACCATCGCGCCGCGGCTGAAGAAATCGAGGTCGCCGCCCTTCTCTGCCGAGCCCGGATCGTCGCTGTTCTTCTTAGCCAGCTCGGCAAAGCCGGCCGGGTTCTTGCGCGCCTGCTCGAGCAGCGACTCCGCCTTGGCCTTGGCCTTCGCGCGCTCGGCCGCCGGTGCGCTCTTGTCGGCCTTCACCAGAATGTGGCTGGCGCGGCGCTCCTCGGCCACGGTGTAGCGCGAGGCGTTGCTGTCGTAGTACTTGCGCAGTTCTTCTTCAGGCACCGTGATGCCCTTCCTCAGCGCGTCGAGATCGAACACCACGTACTCGATGCTCGCCTGCTCCGGCGCCTGGAACTGCGTGGTGTTGGCCTTGTAGTAGGCCTCGACCTCGGCATCGCTCGGGTTGACCTTGGCCAGGTAATCCTTGGTGTCGAAGCGCTGCAGCTGCACTTCGCGCTGCTGCAGCAGCGCTTCGAGTGCGGCGTTGGTGGCGCTCGCCGGCGCGACGGTGCTGACGCCGAGGCCCGCCATGACCTGGCGCAGCGTGTAGTCCTGGCGCAGGCGCTGCGCGAACTGCTCGGAGCTCATGCCTTGCGCGGTGAGCATGGCCTGGTTCACCGAGCCATCCGGATTGCGCAGGAACGAGAGCTGCGGGTCGGCGGCAAACAGGCGCTGCAGCCGCGCGTCCGGCGTCGACAGGTGCAGGTGGTTCATCGCAGCGAGCATCACGCGCTCGCGTACCAGCTGCTCCAGCGTCTCCTGCTTCACCTCGGGCGCATCGAGCAGCTTCGGGTCGAGGTTGGGCGCCTGGCGGCGTGCGCGCTCGATCTGGTTGCGATGCGCCGCGTCCCACTCGCCTTGCGTGATCGCGTGGCCGTCGACCTTGGCCACCGATGCGTTGGTGCCTTCGGTGAAGCGCGAGTAGCCCTGGATGCCGAAGAACACGAACGACGGAAAGATCAGCAGCACCAGGACGAACTGCAGGATGCGGGTGTGCGTGCGAACGAATTCAAACATGAGGGATTCCGGGCGCTAGAAGCAACAAAGGCGAACCGATGTTCGCCTTTGGGGTCGAGACCCGCGGGATTGTATGCGGGTGGTGGGTGCTGAGGGGCTCGAACCCCCGACCTACGCCTTGTAAGGGCGCCGCTCTACCAGCTGAGCTAAGCACCCGCCGTGAGGAGTCAATCTCAGTTGACCGCATCCTTCAATGCCTTGCCCGGGCGGAACTTCGGCACCTTGGCGGCCTTGATCTTGATCGATGCGCCGGTGCGCGGATTGCGCCCGGCACGCGCTGCGCGCTTGCTCACCGTGAAGGTGCCGAAGCCCACCAGCGAGACGCTGCCGTTCTTCTTGAGCGTCGTCTTCACACCGCCGATCAGAGCTTCCAGCGCGCGGGTTGCGGCGGCCTTGGAGATGTCGGCCTGCTTGGCGATGTGTTCGATCAGTTCGGTCTTGTTCACTAGATACCCCCTCTCAAAGGTGTCTCACAGGGTTGTCGGGTGGTCGTCTTGAGACGCAGATTCGGTCGCACGAGATGTGCCGCAAAAAGCGCAGGTCATTACAGCCGTGCGGTCTGGCAGTGTCAAGCGCGGATGCGGATTCTATGCGTAATCGCGCACGCGGCTACCCTCGCCAAGCCGCGTGAATCCACGATTGACAACACTTTCGAGAGGAGGCGTCGCGCCTATCGCGCGAGCGTTTGTGCCACGGTCCTTGCGATCTCGCGGCCGAGGTCGGCGGTGGTGGCGCGGCCGCCGAGATCCGGCGTGCGCGGTGCGTCGGAGCCGGCGGTGAGCACTTGCTCGATCGCGTGCACGATGGCGTCGTGCGCATCGCGATGGCCGAGGAAGTCGAGCATCATCGCGGCCGACCAGATCTGGCCGATCGGGTTGGCGATGCCCTTCCCTGCGATGTCCGGCGCGGAGCCGTGCACGGGCTCGAACAGCGAGGGCCACTGCCGCGTCGGATTCAGATTGGCCGACGGCGCGATGCCGATGGTGCCGGTGCATGCCGGCCCCAGGTCCGACAGGATGTCGCCGAACAGGTTGCTCGCCACCACCACGTCGAAGGCTTGCGGCCGCTGCACGAAATGCGCGGTGAGGATGTCGATGTGGAAGCGGTCGACGTTCACATCGGGATACGACTTCGCCATTGCTTCGACGCGCTCGTCCCAGTACGGCATCGTGATCGAGATGCCGTTGCTCTTGGTGGCGGAGGTGAGCTTCTTGCGCGGCCGCGTGCGCGCCAGATCGAAGGCGAACTTCAGCACGCGATCGACGCCGGTGCGCGACATCACCGTCTCCTGGATCACGATCTCGCGTTCGCTCCCTTCGAACATGCGGCCACCAATGCTCGAGTACTCGCCTTCGGTGTTCTCGCGCACGATGAGCATGTCGATGTCGCCGGGCTTGCGATCTGCCAGCGGTGAGCGGATCCCCGGCATCAGGCGCGCCGGGCGCAAATTGACGTACTGGTCGAACTCGCGGCGGAATCTCAGCAGCGAGCCCCACAGCGACACGTGGTCGGGAATCTTCTGCGGCCAGCCGACCGCGCCGAAGAAGATCGCATCGTGGCCGCCGATCTGTTCTTTCCAGTCGTCGGGCAGCATCTGGCCGTGGCGCT
>VBDL01000296.1 GCA_005884255.1 Betaproteobacteria bacterium
GCCGTATCGCCTGTTCTGGATGGAAGACGCGACGCCGGCCGAGAACCAGGACGCGTTCCGCCTGATCCGCCAGCACACGACGACGCCGCTCGCGGTGGGCGAGATCTTCAACACGATCTGGGACTGCAAGGGCCTGATCGAGAACCAGCTCATCGACTACATCCGCACGACCGTCGTGCACGCCGGCGGCATCACGCACCTGCGGCGCATCGCCGACCTCGCGTCGCTCTACCAGGTGCGCACCGGCAGCCACGGCGCGACGGACCTGAGCCCGGTGTGCATGGGCGCCGCGCTGCATTTCGATCTGTGGGTGCCCAACTTCGGCATCCAGGAATACATGCGCCACACCGACGAGACCGACGCGGTGTTCCCGCACGCCTACACCTTCAAGGATGGCTTCCTGCACCCGGGCGAGGCACCCGGCCACGGCGTGGACATCGACGAAACGCTCGCCGCGAAATACCCGTACCAGCGCGCCTACCTGCCGGTGAACCGGCTGCAGCACGACGGCACGCTGTGGCACTGGTGATGGACCCGAAAGTGGACCGGACGGCGCTGCACTCCGGCATCGTCCACCTTGGCATCGGCGCCTTCATGCGCGCCCACCTCGCAGTGGCCACCGAGGCCGCGATCGAGGCGAGCGGTGACGCGCGCTGGGGCATCAGCGGCGTGTCGCTGCGCAGCCCCGACACACGCGACGCGCTCGTGCCGCAAGGCTGCCGCTACACGCTCGCGATCCGCGATGCCGACGAGCAGGGCCGGCCCCGCCAGCGCCTGCAGCAGATCGGCTGCGTGCGCGAGGTGCTGGTCGCCCCCGAGGACCCGCGCGCCGTGCTCGAGCGCATCGCGCACGAAGACACGCGCATCGTCAGCCTCACCGTCACCGAGAAGGGCTACTGCCACGATCCGGCCACGGGCAAGCTGCGGCTCGACCACCCCGACATCGCGCACGACCTGCAGCACGCCGACGCGCCGAAGAGCGCCATCGGCTTCATCGTGCGCGGCCTCGCGCTGCGCCGCATGCGCGGCATGAGCGCGATCACGCTGATGTCGCTGGACAACCTGCCGTCCAACGGCCAGACGCTGCAAGCCGCGGTGCTCGCCTTCGCGCGCGAGACCGACGCAGAGCTCGCCGCGTGGATCGAAGCGAACTGCACCTTCCCCTGCTCGATGGTCGATCGCATCGTGCCGCGCACCACCGATGAAGACCGCGCATCGATCGAGCAAGCGCTCGGCCACCACGACGCGTGGCCGGTGGTCGCCGAGCCCTTCTTCGACTGGGCCGTGGAAGACCGCTTCGCCGCCGGCCGCCCGGATTGGACGAAGGGCGGCGCGCGATTCGTCGACGACGCCGCCCCGTGGGAGCGCCTGAAGCTGCGCATGGTCAACGGCGCGCACTCGACGATCGCCTACCTCGGCGCCGTGGCCGGCTGGCGCACCGTCGACGAAGCCATCGCGCAGCCGGCGATGCGGCAGTTCATCGAAGCCCTGATGCGCGAAGAGATCGAGCCCACGCTGCCCGCCCTGCCCGGCCTGGACCTGGCGGCGTATCGAGCGCAACTGCTGCAACGCTTCGCCAACCCGGCGCTCGCGCACCGGCTGCAGCAGATCGCGATGGATGGGTCACAGAAGCTGCCGCAGCGGCTGCTCGGCACCGTGCGCGATCGGCTGGCCGCCGGCGCGCCGATCACGCGGCTGGCCTTGGGAATCGCGGGGTGGCTGCACTACCTGCGCGGCGTCGATGAGCGCGGTGAAGCCTACGCGATCGACGACCCTCTGGCGCAGGCGCTGTCACAGACGCTGCGCGCCGCCGACGGTTCGGGCGACGATGAGCATCGCGCCCACATCCTCAGCAGCTTCACGGCGGTGTTCGGTGACCTCGCCGGTGATCCGAGGCTAGCGAGGGCACTGGCGCCGCACCTCCGCAGTCTTCGCGAGAGCGGTGTGACAACGACGGCCCACGCGCTGGCTCGCTGAGTGCGGCCTGGCGCGTCTAGCGTGACAACGAAGCGAGCTGAACCGACCGGAGCCCCTCGCGCGACGCAGCACTCAAGGGGACGCACATGACCTGGGACCGCATTCAAGGCAGCTGGACACTGGTTGCCGGCGTAGCGAAGGTGCGATAGGCGGGTTGGTGGTCACTCTGACGAGGTCAGGACAATGGGCACGCGGCCCGTCTGGGCTGTCGACATCGCGGTTGCCACGACAACGAGAAGAGTGATACGGTTCCTGGTGTTGCTCGCTGTCGCACCCGGCAAGACGAGATGCGCATGACCATTGCTGCGGATCCCCGAGAGAACCGGCTCCTTGCGGCCCTGCCCGCTGCCGAATGGGCGCGCTGGCTGCAGCAGATGGAGCCCGTGGACATGCCGCTGGGCAAGGTGCTCTACGAGTCTGGCAGCAAGCTGACCCATGTTTACTTTCCGACGACGTCGATCGTCTCGCTGCTGTACGTTCTGGAAGACGGGGCCTCGGCCGAGATTGCAGTCGTCGGGCACGAAGGCATCGTCGGCATTTCGCTGTTCATGGGTGGTGAATCGACGCCCAGCCGCGCGGTCGTGCAAAGCGCCGGCCGTGCGTTCCGCCTGAAGGCGAACGTGATGATTCAGGAGTTCAACCGCGCCGGCCCGGTGCTGCACCTGCTGCTGCGCTACACGCAGGCGCTCATCACGCAGATGGCGCAGACGGCGGTGTGCAATCGGCACCATTCGCTGGATCAGCAGCTGTGCCGCTGGCTGCTGTTGAGCCTGGACCGCCTGCACTCCGACGAACTCGTGATGACGCAGGAACTCATCGCCGACATGCTGGGTGTGCGCCGAGAAGGCGTCACCGAGGCGGCGGGGCACTTGCAGGACGCCGGGTTGATCCGCTACCGGCGCGGCCGCATCACGGTACTCGACCGCCGCAGGCTCGAGCAGCGCACCTGCGAGTGCTATGCCGTGGTCAAGAAGGAGTACGACCGCCTGCTTCCGGCAACGACGGCGACCTGAGGCCGCACCATGGTACGCATCGAGTTGCACGTTGAGCTGAACTACGAGATCGACGAGCATGGCGCCGACTTCGTGTTCAGCATCCACGCGGCGCACACGCCAAACCAGACCGTGTCCGACGAAAGCCTCGTGCTGAGCCAGCCCCTCGTTGTGCAGATGCACACGGACTCGGTCACCGGCAACCGCTACATGCGGCTGCGCGCCGCGCCCGGCGAACTCAAGCTCTCGTACGCGGCCACTGTCGATCTCGCACACCACCGCGCCGACCCCATGCAACTCGCCGAGGTGCCGGTGCGCCGCCTCCCGCCCGAGGTGATCGGCTACCTCTATCCCAGCCGCTACTGCCAATCGGACCGGCTGGGGACACTGGCGATCAGCGAGTTCGGGAAGCTCTGGCAGGGGCACAGCCGTGTGCAGGCGATCTGCAACTGGGTGAACAGGCACGTCACCTTCACGTCGCACACCACGAACTCGAACACCTCGGCCGTGGACACGCTCATCGAGCGGGTCGGCGTCTGCCGCGACTTCGCGCACCTGATGATTGCGCTGTGCCGCGCCGTCAACATTCCGGCGCGCTTCGCGACCGGCACCGATTACGGCGCCGACCCCGCGCTCGGCCCGCCGGATTTCCACGCCTATGTCGAGGCCTACCTCGGCGATCGCTGGTACATCTTCGATCCGTCCGGCACGGCCATCCCCATGGGATTCGTGCGCCTGGGCACCGGGCGCGATGCCGCCGACGTGGCTGTCGCCACCATCTTCGGTGGCGTCAAGTCAAAAGCGCCCCTGATTCGCGCTGCGGCCGTCGAGGACGGCTCACGCGGCATCGTGCTGCCGCATCACTGTGGCCAGGCACTGTCGACGGACGGTGGTGCGCTGCCGTACAGACCGCATGGTGCGGCGCGCCTATATCTCGGCTTCACATCCCGAAAGCACTGGAGCCAGCATGAACGCCCGCATCGCCATCGCCACCGCCATCGCCGCGCTGGTTCTCATCGCCGCGTACGGCTGCGCGGTCACCCGCGGCCAGGAAACCGTTGGCGCCTACGCCGACGACACGGCCATCAGCACCGCGATCAAGGTTCGCTACGTCGGCAACAAGGACGTCGACGCGTCCAGCATGCGGGTCGAAACGCTCAATGGAACCGTCATGCTGTCCGGCTTCGCCAAGAACGCCACGGAAAGGAGCACGGCCGAGAGCATCGCGTGGAAGGTCAACGGGGTGAAGGCGGTGAAGAACGAGATCGCCGTTCGCCCGTGAG
>VBDL01000297.1 GCA_005884255.1 Betaproteobacteria bacterium
CTCGGCCTCTTCGGCGCGCGTCAGCGGCCGCTTGGGCGCGGGCGTGAACAGCTTTGCCAGCGTCGCGCCAGCGCGCTGCAGGAACAGGGCGGGCAGCAGCCCGTTGCGGGTCATCGTGGTGCTCATGGCTTGATCCTTGCTCAGTAGCTGCCGCAGTAGTGCGCGGCGTCGCGCAGGCGGCGCGCGAGTTCGGGTTGCGAGTTGTCGTAGCCGGCGGCCAGACGCTCCAGGTGGGCGGTGGCACGCTGGCGGCCGACCGATTCCAGCCCGCGCCATACAGCGCGGGCACCCGCCTTCACGCGGGCGGCCACGGCGGGCGCTACAGCCCCGGTGGCTTCGTGAATCATCGTCAGGGTGACCATGGTGAACTTCCTTTCCCAGGCTCGATGACTCAATGCTAGGGAATACCCTAGTACGATTCAATTGAATGTTGCTCAAGTAAGCTATTAGCAGCGTTCATATCTGGATCGGTCATGCCGCTCAACTTCCGCACCCTCGACCTCAACTTGCTGCGCGTGTTCGACCGCTTGATGGCAGAGGGCAGCCTCACTCGCGCCGCAGCGTCGCTGGCGATGACGCAGCCGGCCGCCAGCCATGCGCTGAAGCGCCTGCACGAGGCAGTGGGCGAGGCCTTGTTTGTGCGCTCTGCGTTCGGCATGAAGCCGACGCCGCGTGCCGAAGCGCTGTGGCCGCAGGTGCGCGCCGCGCTCGGCGCCTTGCAGCAGGCGCTGGCGCCCGCCGCCTTCGACCCGCGCCACGACCCGGCGAACTTCCGCGTCGCGATGGCCGATGCCACCGCCGCCCTGCTGGCGCCGCCGCTCGTGGCCGCGATCGAGGCGCAGCAGGCACTGGTGAACCTGCGCGTGATGCCGCTGGCCACGCGCGACCCGCGGCGGCTGCTCGAGCAGGGTCAGGCCGACCTCGCCATCGGCCACTTCCCGGAGGCGCTGCCGGCCATCATCGCGGAGGGAGAGCATGCGGCGTTGCGCCATGCGCGCGTCTACGACATGCACTACGTATGCGTGATGCGCCGTGGCCACCCGCTGGCGCGCAAGGCGCTGACGCTCGACGCCTACTGCAACGCGCACCACCTGCTGGTGAGCTTCTCCGGGCGGCCGCACGGTCTGGTGGACCAGGCGCTGGCCGCGCTCGGGCGGCAGCGGCGCATCGTGCTCACCGTCAACCAGTTCTTCACCG
Organism: Betaproteobacteria bacterium; assembly: GCA_005884255.1. Taxonomy (GTDB): domain Bacteria; phylum Pseudomonadota; class Gammaproteobacteria; order Burkholderiales; family Burkholderiaceae_C; genus VBDL01. The sequence goes on from VBDL01000297.1 coordinate 1,198, forward strand.
CCGGGCTGGTGGTCACGCAGTCGAACCTGCTGACGGTGCTGCCGTCGACCTTCGTCGCCGCCACCGGCTACGACAGCGCGCTCGTCACGCGCGAGCTGCCCTTCGATCTGGCGCATGCGCCGGTGGAAATGCTGTGGCATGTGCGCGATGACGCGGCGCCGGCCCATGCGTGGCTGCGCGCGCGCGTGCAGCAGGCGGCGGCGCCGCAGGCGCGGCGCGCTGCGTAAGCCTAGCCATCGCCGAACCAATGGATCGACGCGAAGCGCGACGGATGCGCGTCGATGTAGGCCTGCGCGATCGCATCGAAGGCGTCGTCGCCGAGCGCGAGCGCGAGCACCTCATGGTTGTCGCGCAGCGCGGCGACGAGGCGCGCGCGGTAGGCATGCCGATAGATGCCGACCAGCGCGGGCTCGCCGTTGATGCGCGGCTTGAGCAATGCGTCAACGTTGGCACCTTCGCGAACTGCGGCGGCGAAAGCGAGCTGCTGCTCGCGCAACGCGTTCATGCCGCCAACTCCAGCGGCGCGCTGGCCTGCGCCGCAATGCGCCGCGCGATGCCGAGCTCGTCGATCAGCGCCTGCAGCGGCGGGATGTGATCGTCGCGCTCGATCGTCGTCGGCTTCGGGCCGAGGCAGCGCAGCGTGTAGTCGTACAGCGACCAGACTTCATCGCACACCGGATGGTCGTGCGTGTCGATCAGGTAGCCGTCCTGCACCTCATGGCCGGCGAGGTGGATCTGCATCACGCGCTCGCGAGGCAGCGCATCGACGTAGGCCGTGGCATCGAAGCCATGGTTGACGCTGCTGACGTAGACGTTGTTCACGTCGAGCAGCAGCTGGCAGTCGCTGCGCCTGAGCAGCTCGGCGATGAACGCGTGCTCGCTCATCTCGTCGGTGGCGAAGCTCACGTAGCTGGACACGTTCTCCAGCACCAGACGGCGGCCGAGCACGTCCTGCACCTGCGCGATGCGCGCAGTGAGGTGGCGCAGCGCGGCCTCGGTGCATGGCAGCGGCAGCAGGTCGTGCAGGTTGCGGCCGCTGGCGCCGGTCCAGCACAGATGGTCCGACACCCACGCCGGCTCGATGCGCGCGGCCAGCGCCTTCAGCTCACGCAGATAGCCGAGGTCGCCGGGTGACCGGCTCCGTTCATGTCCCCCGGCCTTGGCCTGAAGGCCAAGCCCTCCTCCTTTACTTCACTCCGCCGGTCACCCGACACCCTCGGCAAGCCACGGGGTTTGACCTCGTCGAATTGCTCCGGCGGTGCCCGATCAGGTCGACGGGGCGTTGTGCAGAGCGAAGTAAAGGAGGAGGCGCGGCCGGGAGGCCGCCGCCGGGGGACATGAGCGGCGCACAACGCCCCGGCGGCCTGATCCCGCGCCGAGCATGTATGGGGTCAGTGCCCCAACACGGCCGCCATCGCGTTGGCGGTGGCCTCCACGTTGTGCGTGTTCAAGCCGGCCACGCACATGCGGCCCGAGCGCACCAGGTACACCGCATGCGTCTCACGCAGCTCGTCCACTTGGCTAGCGGTCAAGCCGGTGTAGCTGAACATCCCGCGCTGCGTGAGAAAGTACTCGAAGTCGCGGCCCGGCAGCTTGGTCTTGAGCACCGCATGCAGGCGCTTGCGCATGGCCTGGATGCGCTCGCGCATCGCATGGACCTCGCCTTCCCATTGCGCACGCAGCGCCGCGTCGGTGAGGATCAATGCGACCACCTGGCCGCCGTGAATCGGCGGGCTGGAGTAGTTGCGGCGGATCGTGAATTTCAACTGGCCGAGCACCAGTGCGGCCTCGGCCGCGCTCGGGCAGACCACGCTCAAGGCGCCGCAGCGCTCGCCATACACGCTCATGCTCTTGCTGAACGAGTTGGCGACGAAGAAGCTCAAGGGCTCGCCGCTCGGCAGCCGCGCCGCGGCCAGTGCACGCAGCGCATAGGCATCGTCCTCGATGCCATCGCCAAAGCCTTGATAGGCGAGGTCGACGAAGGGCAGCAGGCGGCGCTCGGTGAACACCGGCACCAGCGCGTCCCACTGCGCGTGCGTGAGGTCGACGCCGGTCGGGTTGTGGCAGCACGCATGCAGCAGCACGATGCTTTGCGGCGGCAGCGTGCGCAGCTTGGCCAGCATCTCGTCGAACTTCACGCCACCGGTCTTGGCGTCGTAGTACGGATAGCTATGCACCGTGAGGCCGGCGCCTTCGAAGGTGGAGTCAACCACAACGCGCTGTCCGGGAACCAGCGCTTGATGAAGTCGGCGCCGACCTTCAAGCCGCCGCTGGAGCCCACCGCCTGGATGGTGGCGATGCGTCCCGACGCGACCGCCTCATGCTGAGCGCCGAACAGCAGCACCTGCGCCGCGCTGCGGAAGTTGGCCGCGCCCTCCATCGGCAGGTAGGGCTTGGGGCCGTCGGCGGCAAGCAGCTTGGCTTCGGCACGCTTCACCGAGTCGAGCACCGGGATGCGGCCTTCGTCGTCGAAGTAGATGCCGATCGACAGGTTGATCTTGTTGGGCCGCGGGTCGCGCTGGAAGTCTTCGTTGAGCGAGAGGATCGGGTCGCCGCCGAACGGCTCCACGTGCTGGAACATAAGGTCTCCTGTTTGATCAATTCACTGCGTCACCGCACGAGCCCCAAGGGCCGCCGCGGATCCGGCTCCGCCGGTCCGCCAGCGGCGCCCCCTTGAGGGGGAGCGCCGAAGGCGCTACGGGGGTGGGTCAAGCCAACGCGGCCTCGATGTCCTTCGCGAGCTTGGCCGGCTCGTCCTGCGGCGCATAGCGCTTGATCACCTGGCCGTCGCGGCCGACGAGGAACTTGGTGAAGTTCCACTTGATCGCCTTGCTGCCCAAGAGCCCCGGCGCCTCGGTGGTGAGCCACTTGTACAGCGGATGCGCAGCGGCGCCGTTGACCTCGATCTTGCCCATCATCGGGAAGCTGACGCCGTAGTTCCGCTGGCAGAAGGCGCCGATCTCGTCGTTGCTGCCCGGGTCCTGGCCGCCGAACTCATTGCTCGGGAAACCCACCACCACCAGCCCGCGATCGCGGTAGGTCCCCCACAGCTTTTCCAACCCACCGAATTGCGGGGTGAAGCCGCACTCGCTGGCGGTGTTGACAATCAGCAGCACCTTGCCGCGCTGCGTGGACAGGTGCGCCGGCTTGCCCTCGATGGACTGGGCTTCGAAATCGTAGACGGTGGTCATCGCAATGCCTCGCTGCAGCCGTGAAGTGCGGCATCGTACCGCCGTCCTAGGGATGCCGCGCCGTTGACGCTGTGCAGCCGCGCGCCGAACATGTATCCACGGTGGATCTCCTCATGCCCGACCGCTATCGCGTGGCCCTGCAGGGCTTCAGTGACTTCGAGCGCAGCGCGCTCGCTTCCTTCTTTCGTCTCGCGGGCCAGCGCGCGCCGGCCTATGTGCAGGCCGATACGCTGGCGCAGGCCGATTTCGTGATCGCCGATGCCGACCATCCCGGCGTGATCGACGAGGTACTCAGCGGCGGCCGCCTGGCCGACACGGTGTTCGTCGGCGCGCAGGCGCCGGAAGGCGCCACCGCATGGATGTTGCGGCCCATCGATCCGCTGCACGTGCAGCGCGAGCTCGATGCCATGGTCGCACTGCGCCACCCGCAGCGCAGTGCGCCGACGCTGGCCGCGCCGCTGGCACTTCCGGCCGAGCGGCCCGAGCCACGCAGCACGCCCTCGCGCCGTGCCTATGAGGCCGCAACGCCGCAGGCGACGACGGCGCCGGACGCGGCCGCCGACGTGCTGCTGGTCGACGACAGCGAGGTCGCGCTGCGCTTTCTCGAACGCCTGATCGAGCGCCACGGCCTGCATCCGCGCTCCGCGCAGACCAGCGGCGAGGCGCTGGCGCTGATGACGCAGCAGCGCTTCGCCGCAGTCTTCCTCGACGTCGAGCTGGGCGACGACAGCGAGCTCGACGGCCTGGCGCTGTGCCAGTGCATCAAGCGTCAGCCGCCGCAGCAGGGCCGCCCGGCGCCGGCCGTGGTGCTGGTGTCGGCGCATGGCGAGGCGGTCGACCGCGTGCGCGGCACGCTGGCCGGCTGCGATGCCTACCTGACCAAGCCGCTGGACGAAGGCGAGCTGCAGCGCACGCTGCGCAAGCTAGGAATGCGCGCTGCGCTCTCCTAGCTTGCAATGTTCGCGCGTCGACGCTCAGGCGTTGACGCGCTGCAGCACTGCCTGCAGGGACTCGCCGGGCTGCAGCTGCGTGCTTTCCAGCCGCGCCGCGATGCGGCCGCCCTCGGGCAGCGCGACGCGCGCGACGGTGTCGCGCAGCTTGTCGGCGAGCGTGGCAGCGCCAGCCGCATCGGCATGCGGCGCGACGACGAGAAAGCGCTCGTCGTCCCAGCGCGCCAGCAGGTCGGCGTCGCGCAGCTTGGCCTGCGTGGCCTGCGCGATGTCCTTCAGCAAGCGTTCGCCGGCCTCGCTGCCGTGCTCCGTGGCGAAGGGCGCGAAGCCGTCGAGCGAGAACAGCATCACCGACAGCGGCGTGCCGTAGCGGCCGCTGCGCTCGATCTCGCGCACCAGCACCAGCTCCGCCTGGCGGCGGTTGGCCGCCCCGGTGACCGCATCGGTGAGCGCGAGCTGCGCGAGCCGCTCGCGCAGCCGCGCGTTGTCGGCGCGCAGCGCCTGCAGGCGCAGGCCCAGCGCGACTAGCGCTGCGGCGGCGTTCGGCGCTTCATCGAGCGGCGCCGCGAGCAGCAGGCACAGCGAGCCGCGTTGCGGAGCACCAAGTAGCGGCAGGCCCAGCACCTGCGCCGCGCCGCTGTCGCGCAAAGCCTGCGCCAGCTCGGCGTCATCGCCGGCATCGGCTGCGGCGATCTGCGCCGGCGCACCGCTTTGCGCGGCCGCCAGGCCGGGAAAGGCCGGGCGCGTGGACACCAGCTCCAGATGCTGCGTGCCGTTGAGCAGCGCAGTGAAGGGGAAGCTGCCGGCGTGTGCGGCCAGCGTCAGGTTGTCATGCCCGTCGATGAGGAAGCAGGCGGCAGCGACCACGCCGTCGGCGCCGTACAGCGCATCGCAGGCCCGCTGCGCGAAGGCGCCGTCATCGTCCGCCAGCAACGCCTGCTGCAGCGCACGCTCCAGACCCGAGGTCGACGGACAGCTCATGTGCGCATCCTAGTTGCTTCGCCACGCTTCGCGCGACTCGCGACGCATGAACTATGACCCAGCGGACACCGCGGATCCGGCTCCGCCGGTCCGCCGCTGTCGGCCCCTCGAGGGGGCGGCCGAAGGCCGTAGGGGGTGGGCCATCAGTGGCGATCGCTGCGCGCGATGGCGAGCAGCCGCTCGACCTCCTCGCGGTGCTCGATGGTGTTGCGCTGGTGCCAGCGCCGGATCAGCCACATCGTGGCCGCCACCACCAACCCGAACAGCGTGATCGCGCCGTAGGCCGACATGCCCAGCCGCGTCATGCCGGTGTAGAAGGCGCCGAAGCCGAGGATGGCGGCCTGCTCGTTGAAGTTCTGCACGGCAATCGAGCGGCCGGCGCCCATCAGGTTGTGGCCACGGTGCTGCAGCAGCGCATTCATCGGCACCACCATGTAGCCGCCGATCGCGCCGAGCACGATCAGAAACGGCGCGGCCAGCGCGGCATGGTGGATGACGTTCATCAGGATCACCAGCACGCCCATCGCCATGCCCAGCGGGATGACGCCGGTGGCGCGGTCCAGCCGCATCGCCATCGACGCGAGCACCGCGCCGGCCGCGGTGCCGATGGCCACCACGCCGACCAGCGACGAGGCCTGCGTGGTGCCGTAGCCGAGCGCCACCGCGGCCCAGGCGAGCACGATGTACCGCAGGTTGCCCGACACGCCCCAGAACAGCGTCGTCGTGGCCAGCGAGATCTGCCCCAGCTTGTCGGCCCACAGCCGCGCATTGCAGGTGGAGAAGTCGCGCACCAGCGTCGGGATGTTGCCGGTGAGCGGCTGCAGCGGCGCCTCGGTGCGCGGAATGTAGAGGTTGAAGATCGCCGCGGCGACGTACAGCGCGACGATCACCGCGATCGCCGCCTCGGGCGGCGTGTCGATGCCGGTGTCGATCCACGGGAAGTCGATATGCAGCAGCATCGTCGCGATCTTCGGCCCGATCAGCTGGCCGCCGAGCAGCACGCCGAGGATGATCGACGCGATCGTCAGCCCTTCGATCCAGCCGTTGGCCTTGACCAGCTGCGACGGCGGCAGCAGCTCGGTGAGGATGCCGTACTTGGCCGGCGAATACGCCGCGGCGCCGAGGCCCACCACCGCATAGGCGAGCAGCGGGTGCAGGCCGAACAGCATCATGCCGCAGCCCACCACCTTGATCGCGTTGGAGACGAACATCACCTTGCCCTTGGGCACGGCGTCGGCGAAGGCCCCCACCAGCGGCGCGAGCACCACGTAGAACAGCGCGAACATCGGCACCAATGCGGCGCGCTGCCATTCGGCCTGGCCGCTGCTTCTCAGCAGCTCGACGGCGGCGACGAACAGCGCGTTGTCGGCCAGCGAGCTGAAGAACTGCGCCGACATGATGGTGTAAAAGCCTCGTTTCATGCGCTGTCGCGGCGCGCGCCAAAGTGCCGGCGAGTGTCTCCTTCTGGGGCGAGCGGGTTTATAGCATGCGTCCCGTATGGTGAAAGATTCGGCGGGGCGGCTGGCAGAATGAATTCCATGCCGCGCCCCATCGAAGCCCTGATCCATTCCGAAGCCCTGACGCACAACCTGAAGCGTGCCCGCGAGTGCGCACCGGACGCCAAGGTGTGGGCCGTGGTCAAGGCCAATGCCTATGGCCACGGCATCGAACGCGTCTACGAGGCGATGCGCGGCGCCGACGGTTTTGCGTTGCTCGATCTGAGCGAGGCCGAGCGCGTGCGCGCGCTCGGTTGGCGCGGCCCGATCCTGCTGCTCGAAGGCGCCTTCGAGGCGCGCGACCTCGAGCTGTGCTCACGCCTGAACCTGTGGCACGTGGTGCACTGCGAGGCGCAGATCGACTGGCTGGCGATGCACAAGACGCACCAGCCGCATCGCGTATTCCTCAAGATGAACAGCGGCATGAACCGCCTGGGCTTCACGCCCACCGCGTTCCGCGCCGCGTGGACGCGCCTGAACGCGCTGCCGCAGGTCGACGAGATCTCGCTGATGACGCACTTCTCCGATGCCGATGGCGAACGCGGCATCGCGCACCAGGTAGCGGTGTTCGACGCGGCGACGCGCGACCTGCCCGGCGAGCGCTCCTTGAGCAACAGCGCTGCGACGCTGCGCCACTGTGCGGCGGCCAACGTGCGTGCCGACTGGGTGCGCGCCGGCATCATGAGCTATGGCAGCGCGCCGGACTTCCCAGAGCACGACATCGCGCACTGGAAGTTGAAGCCCGCGATGACCCTGCGCTCCAAGCTCATCGGCACGCAGGAGCTGCAGCCGGGCGACAGCATCGGCTACGGCAGCGCGTTCACCGCGGAACATCGACTGCGCATCGGCATCGTCGCCTGCGGTTATGCCGACGGCTACCCGCGCCACTGCCCGACCGGCACGCCGGTGCTCGTCGAAGGCGTGCGCACGCGCACTCTCGGCCGCGTGTCGATGGACATGCTGGCGGTGGACCTGTCGCCGATGCCCACGGCGCAGATCGGCAGCGAGGTCACGCTGTGGGGCGTCGGGCCGCACGGTGAAGTGCTGAGCATCGACGAAGTGGCACGCAGCGCGGGCACCATCGGCTACGAGCTGATGTGTGCGTTGGCGCAGCGAGTGCCTGTGACGGTCTTGTAGGGTGGGCTTCAGCCCACCTCGGCGATCTGCCCCGGCCGTTCGTGGGCTGAAGCCCACCCTACGGGAGCCGCTGCCACGGGCCGCTCGGCCAGGCGCATCACGATCTGCCCCAGCTTGCGCATCGCCGCATCCAGCTTCGCCGACCACGGGTCGCCGTACTGCAAGCGGATGAAGTGGTCGAACCGCCGGCTGATGCTGAAGGACGCCGATGTGCTCCAGCCGCGCCAGCGCGAACACCTCGCGCGAATCGACGTGCCGCGGCAGCTCGATCCACAGCAGCAGCCCACCCTGCGGCACGGATAACCGGCAGCCCGCGGGGAAGTAGCGCGCCACCGCGTCGGCCATCTGGTGCGCCTGCGTCTTCAGCGCGGCGCGCAGGCGGCGCAGATGGTGGTCGTAGCCGCCGTCGCGGATGAACTGCGCCAGCACCTCCTGCTGCAGCATCGGGCAAGCCATCGACGTGCGCGTCTTCAGCGCCTTCGTCTTGAGGAAATGCCGGCCCGCCGCGACCCAGCCGATGCGGTAGCCGGGCGCTACCGTCTTCGTGAAGGCCGAGCACAGGATCACGTCGCCCTGCGGGTCGAAGCTGCGCAGCACCGAAGGCCGCTGCTCGCCGAAATACAGCTCGCCGTAGATATCGCTCTCGATCAGCGCGATGCCGCGCTCGCGCATCATCTGCACCACCCGCCGCTTGTGCTCCTCGGGCATCAGGCTGCCGCCGGGGTTGGGGAAGTTGGGCAGCAGCACGCAGGCCTTCACGGCGCTTGGTGTCTCCGTGGCGAAATCCAGCGCCTCCAGCGAGATGCCGGTGCGCGGATGGCTCGGGATCTCGAGCGCCTTCATGCCCAGGCTCTCGATCGACTGCAGCAGGTGGAAGTAGGTCGGCGCCTCCACGATGATGGTGTCACCCGGGCCGGCCACCGACTTCAGCGCGAGGTACATCGCCTCCATGCCGCCGTTGGTGATGACGATTTCCTCTGGCCGCAGCTGCACGCCGGAGCTCATCGCGCGGCGCGCGATCTCCTGGCGCAGCGTCGGGCTGCCGCTCATGTGGTACTGCGTCGCGTATTCGGGATGGCGGCGGTTGATGCTCGCCAGCAGATGCTGCAGCTTGGCTTCGGGCAGCAGCGAGCGCGCCGGCGCGGCATTGAACGACGGCACCGCCTGCGGGTCCTCGATCATCATCAGCAGCTCGTGCAGCACCTGGTCCATGCTGACGAAGGACGCGCCCTCGATGCTCAGATCGAACTGCGGCTCGGGCAGCGCCGGCGCGCGCGGCGCGACGAAGTAGCCCGACTTGGGCCGCGCCTCGACAACGCCGCGGTTCTCCAGCCAGCGAAACGCCTGCAAGGCCGTGGTCAGGCTCACGCCATGCTGGTGGCTCAGTTGCCGCACCGAGGGCAGCCGGTCACCCGCCCGCAGCGCACCGCTCGCGATGGCCGCTTCGAGCTGGCCCGCGATGCGTTGGTACAGAGGCAACTCGGCGTGCGCTTCCATGAATCCATTGTGACGGTCAACGCTCGCCGCGTACCAGCACAGATGTGCTTCTCAAGTGCCAATACAGAGGGTCGTGCGAAGCCATCTGTGCTGCTGCAGTTTGGGCAGCGCTGGCTCTGTCGGCAAAACGCTCTGTTGCCGACACTGGCTCCCCAATGCAGGAGTGCGAACCATGCTGAAGTTTCAAAGCCCGGTGGTGCTGCAGTTGCAGGACGGCGAGCTGCTGTCGGTCGAGGCCGTGTGGTTGAGCGTCGTGCGCGGCCGCGTGTGGGTGACGCAGGCGCACGACCCGGACGACCATTTCCTCCACGGCGGCCAGGCGATCCGCTTGCCCGCCGGGGCCCGCGCGCTGGTCGGCGCCGAAGGGCCGGCGCAGGTGTCGCTGGTGGCCGCGCCGTCGTGGTGGCAGGCGCTGCGCCGCGAGGCCTCAAAATGGGGGCCTCGCTTCACTGCCCGGCGCCCCTCATGGATCTCCCCGCCCACCAACTGACGATGACCGTGCTGATGACGCCGGACACCGCGAACTTCGCGGGCAATGTGCACGGCGGCACGATCCTCAAACTGCTCGACCAGGTGGCCTACGCCTGCGCCAGCCGCTATGCGGGGCGCTACGTGGTCACCCTGAGCGTCGACCAGGTGATGTTCCGCCAGCCCGTGCACGTCGGCGACCTGGTCACCTTCCTCGCCGCGGTGAACCACACCGGCACCTCGTCGATGGAGATCGGCATCAAGGTGCTGGCGGAGAACATCCGCACGCAGGAAGTGCGGCACGTCAACAGCTGCTTCTTCACGATGGTGGCCGTGGACGACGAGCGCAAGCCCGCACCGGTGCCGCCGCTGCGCCCCTTCACGCCGGATGAGCGCCGCCGCTACGAGGCGGCCAAGGTGCGCAAGCAGTTGCGCCAGGAGATGGAACAGCGGCTGCAGGCGACGCGGCACGACGGTGTCTAGCCTGAAGATCCACGAGCGCGAGGTCGAGTGGACGGCCGTGCGCTCGCAGGGCGCGGGCGGCCAGAACGTCAACAAGGTGTCGAGCGCGGTGCAGCTGCGCTTCGACATCCCGATTCGCGCATCACCGATGATGGCGTGGTCGTCATCAAGGCGCAGACGCAGCGCAGCCAGCCGATGAACCGCGCCGACGCGATGGGTCGGCTGCAGGCGCTGGTCGACAGCGTGGCTCACGCGCCGCGCAAGCGCATCGCGACGAAGCCGACGCGCGCGTCGAAGGAACGCCGCGTCGAAGCCAAGACGCACCGCGGCGCGATCAAGGCCGGGCGGCGCGCGCCCTTCGAATGAGCCTCAACCCGCCCGCTTGAACATCGCCAGCAGCGCGCCGGCGAACACGAA
>VBDL01000298.1 GCA_005884255.1 Betaproteobacteria bacterium
CGCGGGCGTCGCCGACGTGATGGCGCTCGCCACCGGGCCGGGACCGATCAAGATGCGCCCGGCGCTCGTCATCGAGCCGCACGCGACCATCGAGCAGTTCGATCAGCGCTTTGCGCAAGGCGCCGACTATGTGATCGTGCCGGCGGTCGCCATGGGCCGGCATAACGACCCGGTGCTGCTCGGCTGGCTGCAGGACCAGGCCGCGAAGGGTGCCACCATCGTCAGCGTCTGCGTCTGCGACGGGGGCGCTGGTCGAGTCCATCGGCGGGCGGCAACGTGCTGAGCGGGTAGCCGAGGAGCTCGGCGTCGACGCGTGGGGCCCGCAGCATCCCGCATTGCTGCACTTCGACCTGCGCGTGCGGCCGGGCGAAACGGTGGCGCTGGTCGGCCCGAGCGGCATGCCAAGCTCGCGCGCCATGTCCAGCACCTTGGCATTGAGGCTCAGGTTGGTAGGCCGTTTCGGGGCGTCGTCAAAGCGCAGCATGGAAGTCCTCCATCGAGCATGCGCATAGATTATGCGCTAGGAAGATGCGGCCGGCTGCAGCTCGAACTGCATCGCCGCGAGCTTGGCATACAGGCCGCCTTGCGCCACCAGCTCGGCGTGCGTGCCGGTCTCGACGATTTCGCCGTGGTCCATCACGACGATGCGGTCGGCGCGCTGCACGGTGGCCAGGCGGTGCGCGATCACGAGGGTCGTGCGGTCGCGCATCGCCGCCTCGAGCGCGGCCTGCACCATGCGCTCGCTCTCGGCGTCGAGCGCGCTGGTGGCCTCGTCGAGCAGCAGCAGCGGCGGGTTCTTCAGCATCGCGCGCGCGATGCTGATGCGCTGGCGCTGGCCGCCCGACAGGCGCACGCCGCGCTCGCCGAGGAAAGTGGCATAGCCCTCGGGCAGCGCGCTGATGAAGTCGTGCGCGAAGGCGGCCTTGGCGGCGGCGATCACTTCGTCGTCGCTCGCGGCGGGCTTGCCGTAGCGGATGTTCTCCAGCGCGCTGGTCGAGAAGATCACGCTGTCCTGCGGCACGATGGCCGTGCGCGCGCGCAGGTCTTCGAAGGCGGTGTCGCGCACCGCGACGCCGTCGACCGCGACGCGGCCGCTCTGTGCGTCGTAGTAGCGCAGCAGCAGCTGCAGCACCGTGCTCTTGCCTGCGCCGCTCGGACCCACCAGCGCCAGTGTCTCGCCGGCACCCACGTGCAGCGTGAAGCCGCGCAGCGCGGCCGTCTGCGGGCGCGATGGGTAGTGGAAGGTGACGGCGTCGAACGACACCGTCGAGCCGCCTTGCACCGGCGGCAGCGCCACGGGCCGCGCCGGCGGCTGCACGGGTGAGCGCGCGGACAAGAGCTCCATCAAGCGCTCGGTGGCGCCGGCCGCGCGCAGCAGGTCGCCGTAGACCTCCGACAGCACCGCCACCGACGACACCAGGATGATCACGTAGACCACCGTTTCGCCGAGATGCCCGGCCGTGATGTCGCCGCGCGTCACCGCCTGCGTGCCCTGGTACAGGCCCCAGAGCAGCGCGCCGAAGGTGGCAGTGATGATGAAGGCGACGAGGAAGGAGCGCACGCGCGTGCGCTTGCGCGCGGTGTCGAAGGCGTTCTCGGTGGCGGTGGCGAAGCGCCCGGCCTCGCGCCGCTGCTGCGCATAGGCCTGCACCACGGGAATCGCATTGAGCACCTCGGCCGCGATGGCGCTGGAGTCGGCCACTCGGTCCTGGCTGGCACGCGACAGCTTGCGCACGCGGCGCCCGAAATACAGCGACGGCAGCACCACCAGCACGAGGATGCCGAGCACCTGCGTCATCACGTACGGGTTGGTGACGATCAGCATCACCAGCGCGCCCAGGCCCATCACGGAGTTGCGCAGGCCCATCGAGAGGCTGGAGCCGACCACGGTCTGCACCAGCGTCGTGTCGGTGGTCAGGCGCGACAGCACCTCGCCGGTCTGGGTGCTCTCGAAGAACTCGGGGCTTTGCTCGACCACATGCGCATAGACCGCGTTGCGCAGGTCGGCGGTGACGCGCTCGCCGAGCCAGGTGACCATGTAGAAGCGCGCCGCCGAGAACACGCCGAGCGCGGCACCGACGGCGAACAGCGCGACGAAGTGCTCGCGCAGCGCCATCACGCGCTGGCCGGGGTCGGCGACGACCAGGCCCTGGTCGATCAGCGAGCGCAGCGCCAGCGGAAAGATCAGCGTGCTCACTGCAGCGAGCACGAGGAATAGCAGCGCCAGCCCGATGCGCACGCGGTAAGGGCGCAGGAACGGCAGCAGGCCAGACAGCGAGCGCGGCGAGGCGGCGGCAGGGGCGGGCGCGCGCGTCGGCGCAGTCAGGACGGAAGGAGCGGAAGCGGCGGTATCGGCCATCGCCCGAGTCTACGGCGGCGCCGCGACAAAAGCCTCGGCATTAAAAGCCTTGACAATCATTGCTTAGGCAAGTACATTCACATCCATGTCACGCAGTCCCACCCCCGTCGAGTTCTACCAGGCCAACGGCTATTGCCGCGAGGAGAGCGTCGGCTACCTGATGCGCCGCATCACGATGTCGATCATCCAGCAGGCGGACAAGCGCCTGGGCGAGCACGGGCTGACGAGCGCGCAGTGGGCCCCGCTGTTCAAGATCAAGAGCGGCCACAACCCAACGGTGGCCGACCTGGCTCTCGCGCTCGAGATGGATGCCGGCGCGATGACGCGCCTGCTCGACCGCCTGGAGAAGAAGGGCTTGTGCAAGCGCGTGCGCTCCACCGAGGATCGCCGCGTCGTCAACATCGAGCTCACGCCGGAAGGCGAGGCCTCGATCGCCGAGGTGCCGGCAGTGCTGGCCGACGTGCTCAACGCCCACCTGGCCGGTTTCTCGAAGAGCGAATGGCAGGCATTGCGCAGCTATCTGGAGCGCATGCTGGCCAACGGGGAGGCGATGCGAGACATCGCCTGACCCTTGGGTCACTGCGGTCTTCACTTCGTCCAAATAATTGCCTAAGCAGAAAAAGACCTGACAAGCTTATGACACACGCCACCATGCCCTATCCGCCGCGCAGCGCGCGGTGGCTCACCGCCGTTACGGCCGTCGCGGCTGTCGCGGCAGCCGCTGTGCTTCTCGTTGCCTGTGCCAGCCCGGCCGGCATTGCGCCGCAAGCGAAGATGATCGATAGCGCCACGCTGACGGCCGGCGCCGGCGCCGCACCGGAGGTCTCCACCAACTGGTGGAAGGCCTATGGCGACAGCGCGCTCGATGGCCTCGTCGAGCGTGCGCTGCGCGACAGTCCCAGCCTCGCGGTGGCGCAGTCGCGCGTGCAACGCGCACAGGCGGCGGTTGATGCCACCGATGCCGCCGACAAGCCGCGCGTCGATGCCGGCTTCGATGCCACGCGCCAGCGCTACACCGAGCATGGCCTGATTCCGCCGCCGCTGGCTGGCACGACCCAGACCACCAGCACGCTGCAGTTGAGCGGCAGCTGGGAGCTCGACCTGTTCGGCCGCCAGCGCGCTGCACTGGATTCCGCCATCGGCACGCAGCGCTCGGCCGAGGCTGAAGCGCAGGCGGCGCGCGTGCTGCTGGCCAGCAATGTGGTGCGCCAGTACGTGCAACTCGCGCGCAGCCTGGAGCAGCGTGAGCTGCTGCAGCGCACGCTGGCGCAGCGCGAAGAGATCCTCGCGCTGATTCGCCAGCGCGTGCAGGCGG
>VBDL01000299.1:0-3968 GCA_005884255.1 Betaproteobacteria bacterium
GCCTTGATCTCGGCGGTGAGCTCCGTGAGCGTGCGCCGATCCTTGAAGTTGCGCGTGAAGAGGATCATGCCGCCGCACAGCGGGTGCTGCAGGCGGCGGCGATCGTCGTCGGTGAGCGACTGGCCGGCGATGTCGAGGATGACGGGAGCGTGATGGGTCATGGAGTCTTGATCTCGACGACCACGAAGGCCGCCGCGTAGTCGGATTCGTCGCTGACGCTGACGTGCGCGACGAGGTGGCGGTCGTCGAACCAGGAGGCGAGGTCGCCATGCAGCCGGATGCCTGGCTTGCCCGTGGCCTCCTTGACGATCTCGCAGCTGCGCCAGGTCATCGGCATGCGCATGCCCAGGCCGATCGCCTTGGAGAAGGCTTCCTTGGCCGCGAAGCGCGTGGCCAGGTAGCTGATGCCGCGCGACTCGACCTTGGCGCGCCGCGCGCGAAACACCTCGAGCTCGTGTGGCCCCAGCACCTTCTCGGCGAAGCGCTCGCCGCGCCGCGCCAGCGTGGCGGCCATGCGCCGGATGTCGCAGACGTCGGTGCCGATGCCGTAGATCAAGCGAAGGCCTTCTGGATGCAGCGCTGGTAGTCGCGGATGGTCTCGGCGTATCCGAGCTCCAGCGCATCGGCGATCAGTGCATGGCCGATCGATACCTCCTGGACACCGGGCACAGCGCGCAGGAAGTCGGTGAGGTTGTCGCGGTTCAGGTCGTGGCCGGCGTTGATGCCGAGGCCTGCCGCCAGCGCCGCCTCGGCCGCGCTCGTGAACTGCGCGAGCACCGGCGCCTGCTCGCTTGTGCCGTGCGCACTCGCGTAGCTCTCGGTGTAGAGCTCGATGCGATCGGCGCCGAGCACTGCGGCGTGGCGCATCGCGTCGGGCAATGGATCCATGAACAGGCTCACCCGCACGCCCAGGCTCTTCGCCTCCGCGATCACGGGCGCGAGACGCTCGGCATCGGCAGGCAGGCTCCAGCCGTGGTCGGAGGTGAATTGCCCCACGGTGTCGGGCACGAAGGTGCACTGGTGCGGCCGCACTCCGCGCACGAAGTCCATCAGGTTGTGGAAGGGGTTGCCTTCGATGTTGAACTCGACCTGCGGCCACGCCTTGAGCAGCTCCGCGAGCTCGTGCACATCGTGCGCTCGGATGTGACGCTCGTCGGGCCGCGGATGAACGGTGATGCCGTTGGCGCCGGCCTGCAGGACCAACTCCGCCGCGCGCGTGACGCTGGGAATGCCGAGGTGGCGCGTGTTGCGCAGCAGGGCCACCTTGTTCAGGTTCACCGACAGCGCGGTGCGCCCGCCGTGCGCGGCATGGGCTTCGGGAGCGACGAGTGGGTTCATGGTTCGATCAGCTTCTGCACATCGAGCATCACCTGCCGCGTGCGCAGCAGGGGGCTGCCCAGATGATAGTGAAGCAGGTTGCGCAGCGTGAGCTTCAGTGGCACCAGCGCCGTACCGCACACGGCGCTGAGGCGCTCATGCTGCCCGGCATCCTGCGCCGCCTGCAGCGCGAGCAGCGTGGCGCCGGTCACACCGCCGTCGCCATTCGCCACCACGCCGGCCTCGGGATGCAGATCGTAGACGCCGCGCGGCTGCACCGGCTGCTGCGTCAGCGTGACCACGCTCAGATCCGGCAACAGGCCAATTTCGCGCAGCAGCGTCAGCTCGAAGGCGCGCAGCGCCGCCTGCGCACGAGGGTCGTCGTCGCCGGCCAACTGCGGCAGCGTGGCGACATAGGCGTCGAACAGCGCCGGATGCGGGTCCTGCCGCGCCAGCAGTTTCATCAACAGTTCGTTGAGGTAGAAGCCGGAGAACAGCGCGGCACCGCTGAGCATCGGCGCCCCGCCCGCCCATTCCGCGCCGCGCAGGTTGTGCACCTCGGATTCGCCCGCCGGCGTGCGGCCCAGCGACATCAGGATGCGCTGGAACGGCAGCAGCACCGAGCGGAACTGCGAGTACGGGCGTTTCGCACCCTTGGCTGCCACCGCGATCCGGCCCTGCTCGCGCGTGAACACATCGAGGATCAGGCTGGTCTCGCTCCAGTCGTAGTGGTGCAGGACGAAGGCGTTCAGCGGCGCGGCTCGGGTCGCCACTTACTCATATCCGTAGGAGCGCAGGTGCTCCTCGCTGTCGGCCCAGCCGGAGCGCACCTTGACCCACAGCTCGAGGAAGACCTTGGCGCCGAGCAGCGTCTCCAGCTCCTGGCGCGACTCCGAACCGATGCGCTTGAGCCGCTCGCCGCCCGAGCCGATGATCATGCCCTTGTGCGCGTCGCGCTCGACGATGATGGTTGCGGCGATGCGTCGCAGGTTGCCCTCTTCCTCGAACTTGTCGATCACCACCGTCGAGCTGTAGGGCAGCTCGTCGCCGGTGAGGCGAAACAGCTTCTCGCGGATCAGCTCGCTGGCGAGGAAGCGCTCGCTGCGGTCGGTGAGCGCCTCTTCGTCGTAGAACCAGCCCTGCTCCGGCAGGTAGGGCTCGATGATGGCGAACAGGCGCTTCACGTCGGCGTCCTTGGTGGCCGACATCGGCACGAACTCGGCGAACGGGTGGCGCTCCTGCATGCTCTGCAGCCACGGCGCCAGCTCGGCGCGGCGGTGCACGGTGTCGAGCTTGTTGGCGACCAGCAGCACCGGCTTGTCCGGTGGCATCAGCGCCAGCACCTTGGCATCGTCGAGCCCGAAGCGGCCGGCCTCGACGAGGAACAGCACGACGTCGACATCGCCGAGCACGCCCTGCACCGTGCGGTTCAGGTTGCGGTTGAGCGCCGTGCTGTGCCGCGTCTGGAAGCCCGGTGTGTCGACGAACACGAATTGCGCGGCGCCCACGGTGCGGATGCCGGTGATGCGGTGGCGCGTAGTCTGCGCCTTGCGCGACGTGATGCTGACCTTCTGGCCAACCAGCGCATTGAGCAGCGTGCTCTTGCCGACGTTGGGCCGGCCGACGATGGCCACCAGCCCGCAACGTTGCGGCGCTTGTTCGCTCGGCGTTGACGGGTCCATCACGAGCGCAGCGGGCCGCCCGGCTTGTCGCTGGCCTTCAAGGTGTCGAGCATGCGACGCGCGGCCTCTTGCTCGGCGGCGCGGCGCGAGCGGCCCTCGCCGGTCTGCACCAGCGCCAGCGCTGGCACCGCGCACTCGACCTCGAAGGTCTGCGCATGCGCCTGGCCGCGCGTGGCGAGGATGCGATAGCCGGGTACCGGCAGTCGACGCGCCTGCAGCCATTCCTGCAGCTCGGTCTTCGCGTCCTTGCTCCAGCTGTCGATCTCGGTGGTGGTGATGATCTCGCCGAACAGGCGTTGCACGATGCGGCGCGCCGGCTCGAAGCCACCGTCGAGGAACGTGGCACCGATCAGCGCCTCCACCGCATCGGCGAGGATGGACGGGCGCTGCGCGCCGCCGCCACGCGCCTCGCCTTCGGACAGGCGCACGACCTCGGGCAAGCCGAGCGCCAGCGCCACGCGGTGCAGGCTGTCCTCGCGCACGAGGTGCGCGCGCACGCGCGTCAGGTCGCCTTCGTCGGAGCCGGCGAAGCGCTCGTAGAGCATGCCGGACACGGCCAGGCTGAGCACCGCATCGCCGAGGAATTCGAGGCGCTCGTTGTGGTCGGCGCCATAGCTGCGGTGAGTCAGCGCGCGCGTCAGCAGCTCGGGCTTCGCGAAGCGGTGCCCGAGGCGCTGCTGCAGGGTGTCCAGGCGTGCATCCATGCCGGTTACTTGGAGCTTCCCTCGTACTTGATCAAGAGGAACACGGGGCCGTACAGCTCGATTTCCTTGTCGTAGGCGAAGCGGATCACGACCTTGTCGTTCTCCTTGGTCACCTGCAGGTCCTTGCCGGAGATCGACGTGATCGAGTATTCGATCTCCTTCTGCTTGACGAAGGCCGCGCGGATCTCCGGCACGGTGGTCGGGCCTTCGCGCGCGATCTTGCCGACGGCACGCTGGATGGTGCCGTATTCGTTGAGCGTGGGCA
>VBDL01000299.1:4012-4451 GCA_005884255.1 Betaproteobacteria bacterium
CCATGGTCGACGCGACGATGAGATCCCTCAACCCTCATGCGATGCACTCCCGATCGACTGCGATGTGTTGGTCCGCGGCGCGCTACTGGAACGAACCGATGCGGCGGAGATTACCGAAATTCATCCAGATGAAGAAGGCCTTGCCAACGATGTTCTCGTCGGGCACGAAGCCCCAGAAGCGCGAGTCGAGCGAATTGTCGCGGTTATCGCCCATCATGAAGTAGTGGGCCGGCGGCACCTTGCAGACCACGCCGTCAGCGTTGTAACGGCAGTTGTCGCGGTAGGGGAAGACGTCGTCGGGGCGCGCCACCGACGTGTGATCCTTGTCGTTGAGGATGCGATGCTCCACGCCGCTCAGGCTCTCCTGCAGCTGCTGGTAGAAGCGCAGGCTGTCCTCGTCGTAGTAGTCGGGCAGGCCTTGCACCGGCATCGGCTTGCC
>VBDL01000300.1 GCA_005884255.1 Betaproteobacteria bacterium
CCCCACCGGTTGGACGCTCTCGCGCGACGAGCAGCAGGCCTTGCTCGAGCACTGCCGGCGCACCGGCACGTGGATCGTGGCCGATGAAGTCTATGAACGGCTTTACTTCGGCGATTCGCCGTGCGCTCCGAGCTTCCTCGACATCGCGACGGCCGAGGATCGACTGATCGTCGCCCACAGCTTCTCCAAGAGCTTCCTGATGACCGGCTGGCGCCTCGGGTGGCTCGTGGTGCCGCCGGCGCTGCTGGAGGCCACCGGCAAGCTGATCGAGTTCAACACCTCTTGCGCGCCGGTGTTCGTGCAGCGCGCCGGGTTGGCGGCGCTGGCGGGTGCCGAGCAGTCGGTGCCCAGGCTCGTGGCCCACCTGCGCGACTGCCGTGACACGCTGCTGACGCAACTGCAAACGGTACCGGGCGTGCAGGTGCAGACGCCGCTCGGCGGCATGTACGCCTTCTTTCGCGTCGAGGGGCAGGATGACTCGCTCGCCTTCGCCAAGCGCCTGGTGCGCGACGTGGGCTTAGGGCTAGCCCCGGGCGCCGCCTTCGGCCCGGAAGCCGAGGGTTGGCTGCGCTGGTGCTTCGCGTCCAAGGACCAGCAGCGCCTGCCGGCCGGGGTGCAGCGGTTGCGCGGTGCGCTCGGTCTATAATGCGCGATCGTGTAACGAACACCCGCTACGCGAGCAAGCACGGCACGGGTCGGTTTCACCTGTGACCGCAAGTGGCAACCGGAACCGCAGGCTCGACACACGGCCGCGCGTTCCCCTTCAAGGAAATCGTCATGGCAGTGGCAGATCTGAACAAGGCCGACATCATCAAGGCCAACGCGCGCGGCGCCGCCGACACGGGCTCTCCGGAAGTGCAAGTGGCGCTTCTGACCGCCCGCATCAACGAGCTGACCCCGCACTTCAAGCAACACCTGAAGGACCATCACGGCCGCCGCGGCCTGCTGAAGATGGTCAACCAGCGCAAGCGCCTGCTGGCCTACCTGAAGGACAAGGACGCTGACCGCTACACCGCGCTGATCCAGAAGCTGGGCCTGCGCAAGTAAGCATCGAATGAGATCGAAGAGCCTGTCTGGATCGCCCAGCACAGGCTCTTTGTCTTTTGTGTATTGGAGCCAGGCCGAGCCGGCAGTGCTGTGTCATTCCAACGCCTCTGGAGGCAATCCAGACACGCTGGAATGGCATCCCGCCGACGGTCTCACGCTCCGGGGTCACAGGTGCCACCCTCCACAGAGCACCCGACAACAAACGGAGAGACGAACATGAGCATGTTCAACAAAGTGACCAAGACCTTCCAGTGGGGCCCCCACACCGTCACGCTGGAAACCGGCGAGATCGCCCGCCAGGCCACCGGCGCCGTGCTGGTGAACATCGAAGACACCGTGGTGCTGGCCACCGTGGTGGCCGCCAAGAATGCGAAGCCGGGGCAGGATTTCTTCCCGCTGACCGTCGACTACATCGAGAAGACCTACGCGGCCGGCAAGATCCCCGGCAGCTTCTTCAAGCGCGAAGGCCGCCCGAGCGAGCTCGAGACGCTGACCTCGCGCCTGATCGACCGGCCGATCCGCCCGCTCTTTCCGGACGGCTTCTTCAACGAGGTGCAGGTCGTCATCCACGTGCTGAGCCTGAACCCCGAGGTGCAGGCCGACATCGCCGCGATGATTGCCTCCAGCGCTGCGCTGGCGATTTCCGGCATCCCGTTCAACGGCCCGATCGGCGCCGCGCGCGTGGGCTACGTCAACGGCGAATACGTGCTGAACCCGGGGCAGACGCAGCTGGCCGACAGCCAGATGAACCTGGTCGTCGCCGGCACCGAAGCCGCCGTGCTGATGGTGGAGTCCGAGGCCGACCAGCTGCCCGAAGACATCATGCTCGGCGCCGTGGTGTTCGGCCATGAGCAGGGCAACATCGCCATCAACGCGATCCACGAGCTGGTGCGCGACGCCGGCAAGCCCGAGTGGCAGTGGGAAGCCCCGGCCAAGGACGAAGGCTTCATCGCCACCGTCACCGCGCTGGCGGAACCCGCGCTGCGCGCCGCCTACCAGATCCGCAGCAAGCAGCAGCGCACGCAAGCCACGCGCGAGGCCTACGCCGCCGTGAAGGCCGCGCTCGCGAAGGACGGCATCGAGTTCGACGAGGTCAAGGTCGAAGGCCTGCTGTTCGACATCGAGGCACGCATCGTGCGCACCCAGATCCTCGGCGGCGAGCCGCGCATCGACGGCCGCGACACAAGAACCGTACGCCCGATCGAGATCCGTGCCGGCGTGCTGCCGCGCGCCCACGGTTCGGCCTTGTTCACCCGTGGTGAAACTCAGGCGCTGGTGGCCGCCACGCTCGGCACCGAGCGCGACGCGCAGCGCATCGACGCGCTGGCCGGCGAGTACGAAGAGCGCTTCATGCTCCACTACAACATGCCGCCGTTCGCCACCGGCGAGACCGGCCGCGTCGGCAGCCCGAAGCGCCGCGAAATCGGCCACGGCCGCCTGGCCAAGCGCGCGCTGGTTGCCGCGCTGCCGAGCAAGGAAGACTTCCCGTACTCGATCCGCGTGGTCTCGGAGATCACCGAATCGAACGGCTCGTCGTCGATGGCCTCGGTGTGCGGCGGCTGCCTGTCGCTGATGGACGCCGGCGTGCCGATGAAGGCGCACGTCGCCGGAATCGCGATGGGCCTGATCAAGGAAGGCAACCGCTTCGCCGTGCTGACCGACATCCTCGGCGACGAGGACCATCTCGGCGACATGGACTTCAAGGTGGCCGGCACCACCAGCGGCATCACCGCGCTGCAGATGGACATCAAGATCCAGGGCATCACCAAGGAAATCATGCAGGTCGCGCTGGCGCAGGCCAAGGAAGCCCGCCTGCACATCCTCGGCAAGATGGTCGAGGCGGTGGGCAGCGCGAAGGCCGAGGTGTCGCAGTTCGCGCCGCGCCTGTACACGATGAAGATCAATCCGGAGAAGATCCGCGACGTGATCGGCAAGGGCGGCTCCACGATCCGTGCGCTGACCGAAGAAACCGGCACGCAGATCGACATCGCCGAAGACGGCACGATCACCATCGCGTCGGTCGATGCCGACAAGGCCGCAGCCGCCAAGAAGCGCATCGAAGAGATCACCGCCGAAGTGGAAATCGGCAAGATCTACGAAGGCCCGATCACCAAGATCCTCGACTTCGGTGCGCTCGTGAACCTGCTGCCCGGCAAGGATGGCCTGCTGCACATCAGCCAGATCGCGCACCAGCGCGTCGAGAAGGTCACCGATTTCCTGAGCGAAGGTCAGATCGTCAAGGTCAAGGTGCTCGAGACCGACGAGAAGGGCCGCGTCAAGCTGTCGATGAAGGCCTTGCTCGACCGGCCGGAAGGCATGGAAGAGCCGCGCCGCGAGCCGCGTGAGCGCCGTGAACCGCGTGAACCGCGCGAGCAGCGCGAGTCCCGCGGTGGGCGCGAGCAGCAGCAGCGGGTCGAGCCCGACGAGGCGGCCGCGCAGGAGCAGCAGCAACAGCAGCCTTCGGACGATCAGCCGCACTCGTGATCGGCCGGAGACTGCCGTGAGAGCCATCGCCATCAGCCAGCCCGGCGGGCCCGAGGTGCTGCAGGAAGTGCAGC
>VBDL01000301.1 GCA_005884255.1 Betaproteobacteria bacterium
GAGATGAACCTCGATTCGCGCAAGGGCGTCACCGTGCCGGCCACCGGCACCATCGACTTCAGCGATGCCAAGACCTACAACAACGCCACCTCGCTGACCGCCTACGACGCGAAGGGCCAGGACGTGGCGCTGACCTACTACTTCCAGAAGGCGGCCACCGACACCTGGAACGTCTACGTCACCGCCAACGGCGTGCCAGTGAATGGCACCGACGCCTCGGGCAACCCGCTTGCGCTGGCGCCGCAGCTGAC
>VBDL01000302.1 GCA_005884255.1 Betaproteobacteria bacterium
TCGCTGCAGTCCGGCGCGCTGGAAGAGTCGAATACCGACCTCACCGCAGAGCTCGTGAACATGATCACCGCGCAGCGCGTCTACCAGGCCAATGCGCAGACGATCAAGACGCAGGACCAGGTGCTGCAGACGCTGGTGAATCTGCGCTGATGCCATGGTGGGCTGAAGCCCACCCTACGAGGTGACCATGGACAGAATGATCTACCTGTCGATGTCGGGCGCGAAAGCGACCATGCAGCGGCAGGACGTGCTCGCCAACAACCTGGCCAACGTGTCGACGGTAGGCTTTCGCGCCGAGCTGCAGGCCTTTCGCGCCGTGCCGGTGCAAGGCGACGGCGCGAGCACGCGCGTCTATGCGCTGGAGACCACGGCCGGCTACAACGATCAGTCCGGCCCCATCACGGCCACCGGGCGCAACCTCGACGTTGCCGCGAAGGGCAACGCGTGGCTCGCGGTGCAGGGGCTCGATGGCACCGAGGCCTACACGCGCGCCGGCGCGCTCGATGTCGATGCGAACGGGCAGCTCGTCACGCGCGGCGGACTGCCGGTGCTCGGCGACGGCGGCCCGATCCAGATTCCCGCCAACACGACGCCCAGCATCGCGCCCGACGGCACGATCAGCGCGGTGCAGAGCAACGGCAAGGTCACACCGGTGGGCAAGCTCAAGCTCGTCACGCCCGAAGCTGCGCTGCAACGTGGCGGCGATGGCCTGTTCCGCAGCGCCGACGGCAGCGAGCTGGCCGCCGATGCCAATGCGCGCGTGCAGGATGGCGCGCTCGAAGGCTCCAACGTCAGCCCGGTCGAGACGATGGTCGCGATGATTGCTGCGGCCCGCCAGTTCGAGGCGCAGATGAAGATGCTGCAGAACGCCGAGGCCGACGACAAGACCGCGCAGCAGCTGCTCGGCGCATCGTGACGCAAGCCTCACGGTGACCGCTGGTAACGAAGAAAGCGCCGGACTCCCGGCGCTTTTCTCTTTCTTGGACTCCTCAAGTTCCCGGGATCATCGCTTCAAGACCCTAGGAGCATTGCGATGATCCGTTCGCTGTGGATTTCGAAGACCGGCATGGAGGCCCAGCAGACCCAGCTGGACACCATCTCCAACAACCTCGCCAACGTCTCGACCAACGGCTACAAGCGCGGCCACGCGGTGTTCGAGGATCTGATCTATCAGAACCTGCGCCAGGCCGGCGCCAATTCGAGCGAGCAGACGCAGTTGCCCACGGGCCTGCAGGTGGGCCTGGGCGTGCGCCCGGTGGCCACGGCGCGCATCTTCAGCCAGGGCAACCTGCAGCAGACCACCAACAACCTCGACGTGGCCATCAAGGGCCAGGGCTTCTTCGAGGTGCAGATGCCCGACGGCACCAACGCCTACACGCGCGACGGCTCGTTCCAGGTCGATTCGCAAGGGCGCCTCGTCACCAACAACGGCTATGTCGTGCAGCCCGGCATCACGATTCCCGCGGCTGCGCAGAGTGTGACCATCGGCGCCGACGGCACGGTGAGCGTCACGCTGCCGGGCCAGGCCACCGCGCAATCGGTGGGCACGCTGCAGATTGCCAACTTCGTCAACCCGGCGGGGCTCGATCCCAAGGGGCAGAACCTCTTCGCCGAAACTGCTGCCTCCGGCACGCCGAACGCCGGCGCGCCGGGCAGCAATGGGCTGGGCACGCTGCAGCAGGGCTTCGTCGAGACGTCGAACGTCAACGTCGTCGAAGAACTCGTCTCGATGATCCAGACGCAGCGCGCCTACGAGCTGAATTCGAAGGCGATCCAGACGTCCGACCAGATGCTGCAGCGCCTGGGGCAACTCTGATGCGTGCGCTCCTTCTCCTCGCGCTGGCCACGCTTGGCGGCTGCGCCACGCTGTACCCGACTCCGAAGGTCGAGGTCGCCGAGCCCACGTCCGCGCTGCCGCAGGTGCAGCCCGCGCCGCAGGTCAACAACGGCGCCATCTTCCAGGCGAGCCAGTACCGGCCGCTGTTCGAAGACCATCGCGCACGGCTGGTCGGCGACACCATCACCATCGTCATCGTCGAGAAGGTCAGCGCGACGCAGAAGTCCACCAGCTCGGTCGACAAGAGCGGCAAGGTCGATGCCGGCGTCACCGCGCTGCCGTTCTTCAGCAGCAACTCCTTCAATCGCGCCAGCGCCACCGGCAGCGCGAGCAACACCTTCTCCGGCAAGGGCACGACGGAGAACAGCAACGACTTCTCCGGCACCATCACCGCCACCGTCACCGGCGTGCTGCCCAACGGCCATTTGCTGGTGGCCGGCGAGAAGCAGATCGGCGTGAACCAGAACGTCGACGTGCTGCGCTTCTCGGGCCAGATCGACCCGCGCGCGATCCAGCCGGGCAACACCGTGGCCAGCGCGCAGATCGCCAACGTGCGCATTGAGCAGCGCGGCCGCGGCCAGCAGGCCGATGCGCAAGCGATGGGCTGGCTGGCACGCTTCTTCTTGAACATTCTCCCGATATGACATGGCTGCCACCGACCGCCTGATGCGCACGCTCATCGCGTTGAGCTTCATCGCCGCCAGCGCCGCGCTGTGGTGGCCGACGGGCGCGCAGGCCGCGCGGCTCAAGGAAGTGGCGGCGGTGCAGGGCGTGCGCAGCAACGCGCTGGTCGGCTACGGCCTCGTCGTCGGGCTGGATGGCACCGGCGACCAGACCACGCAGACGCCGTTCACCACGCAAAGCCTCACCGCGATGCTGCAGCAGATGGGAATCACGATTCCCGCAGGCACCAACATGCAGCTGCGCAACGTGGCGGCGGTGATGGTCACCGCGCAGCTGCCGGCCTTTGCGCAGCCGGGGCAGCAGATCGACATCAACGTGTCGTCGCTCGGCAATGCCAAGAGCCTGCGCGGCGGCACGCTGATCGCCACGCCGCTGAAGGGCGCCGACGGCCAGATCTATGCGATGGCGCAAGGCAACCTGGTGATCGGCGGCGCCGGCGCGTCCGCCGGTGGCTCCAAGGTGCAGATCAACACGCTCAATGCCGGCCGCGTGCCGCAAGGCGCGACGGTGGAGCGCAGCGTGCCCACGCCGCTGGCGCAGGGCGATTCGATCCAGCTCGATCTCAATTCCGCCGACTTCGCCACCGCGCGCGAAGTGGCACGCGTGATCAACGGCGCCAAGGGCGCGGGCACCGCGCAGGCGCTCGATGGCCGCGTGGTGCGCGTGCGCATGCCGGCCGACAGCGACGCGCGCGTGACCTTCCTCGCCGACATCGAGAACCTGAACATCGAGCTCGCCAAGCCCGCCGCCAAGGTGGTGATCAATGCGCGCACCGGCTCGGTAGTGATGAACGAAGCCGTCACCTTGAACCCGTGTGCGGTGGCGCACGGCAGCCTGTCGGTGACCATCAATTCGACGCCGGTGATCAGCCAGCCCGGCCCGTTGTCGCAAGGGCAGACGGTGGTGGCCGAGAAGGCCGACATCGCGATCAGGCAGGACGCCGGGGCGCCACGCCGCAAGACCTGCTCGCCATCCTGCAGGCGCTGAAGACCGCCGGCGCTCTCAATGCTGAGCTGGAAGTGATCTGACATGGCCATCCCGTCGACCACCAACGCCGGCCTTGCGTCGGACGCCACGTCGATCAACGCGCTGCGCAGCAGCGCGTCGCGCGATCCGAAGGCGGCCGTCAAAGAGACGGCCAAGCAGTTCGAGGCCCTGTTCATGCAGGAGCTGATGAAGAGCATGCGTGCCGCCTCGATGAGCAGCGGCATGCTCGACAACGAAGGCAGCAAGCTCGGCACCGAGATGCTCGACCAGCAGTTCGCCACCAAGATGACCGGCCTGCCCGGCGGCCTCTCCGACATGATCGCCAAGCAGCTCGAGCGCCAGCTCGGCGTGGCCACCGGCCTCACGCCGCCGAACCTGTCGTCGCAACCGAGCAAGAGCGCGGCCGCCGTGGCGACGCCACAGCCGCGCATCCCGAGCAAGTGTGCCGGCGACTTCGTCAAGGCGCACGATGCGGCGGCCAAGGCCGTCGAAGCGCAGACCGGCATCCCCGCCAGCTTCATGATCGCGCAGGCCGCGCACGAGACCGGCTGGGGCCGCAAGGAAATCCGCGGCGCCGATGGCACCGACTCGCACAACCTGTTCGGCATCAAGGCCGGCCCCGGCTGGACCGGCCCGGTGGCCGAGGTGACGACCACCGAATACATCAACGGCCGCCCGCAGAAGGTGAAGGCGCAATTTCGCGCCTACGCGAGCTACGAGGAATCGTTCCGCGACTACGCGAAGCTGTTGAAGGACAGCCCGCGCTACGCCGGCGTGGTGGCCAACGCGAGCAGCGCCAAGGGCTTCGCGCAAGGCCTGCAGCGCGCCGGCTACGCCACCGATCCGGCGTATGCGGAGAAGCTGTCGAAGGTCATCAATACGACGCTGCGTTTGCAGCGCGTCGCCTGAGCGGGGCTGAAGCATGAGCACCTCCGCACTGATGTCGCTGGGCACGCGGGCGATGTTCGCCAGCTACGCGCAGCTGCAGACGACCAGCCAGAACATCGCCAACGCCAACGTCGGGTCGAGCTGAAGACGGCGATGGGCCAGTACACCGGCGCCGGCTTCTTCGGCAAGGGCGTCGACGTGGCCACGGTGTCGCGCTCGTACGACCAGTTCCTCACCAAGGAAGCCGCGTCGACCGTGTCGGCCTCCTTCTTCGACCAGACGCGGCTCGATCAGCTCAACCAGCTCGAGAACGTGTTCACCACCGGCACCGACGGCGTCGGCTACGCGGCCAACCAGTTCCTCAACGCGATGAGCGACGTGGCCAACAACCCGCAGGATGCCTCGGCGCGCCAGGTCGTGCTCACGCGGGCGCAAGACCTCGCAACGCATTTCGCGAGCGCGGGCGAGCAGCTCGATACCCTGCAGTCCGGTGTGACCCAGGACCTGAAGAACTCGGTCACCACCGTCAACGGCCTGACGCAGCAGATCGCCAAGGTCAACGAGCAGATCGCTGCGGTGCAAGGCGCGGGCCACACGCCCAACGATTTGCTGGACCAGCGCGATCAGCTGATCTCGCAGCTCAGCCAGTACCTGCAAGTCACCACCATCCCCGCCGACGACGGCACGCTGGGCGTGTTCATCGCCGGCGGCCAGCGCCTGGTGCTGGGCAATCAAGCCCTGCAGATGCAGGCTGTGCCCGACACCTACGACCCGGCCCGCATGGGCTTGGGCATCGTCGAAGCGAACGGCGCACGCACACTGCCGTCGGACATGCTGACCGGCGGCTCGATCGCCGGCCTGATCAGTTTCCAGAACAAGGACCTGCAGCGCGCGCGCGACCTGCTCGGCCAGATGGCGGCGGCACTGTCGGCCCGCGTCAACGAGCAGCAGGCGCTCGGCCTCGACCTGAGTCAGCCGTCGGGTGCCGGGGCGCCGATCTTCAGCGTCGGCGCGCCGCAGGCACTGCCGGCCAGCACCAACGCCAAGGACGCCAGCGGCAATTACCTGACCAGTGTGGCGCTGACCGTCACCGATGCGACCCAGCTGCAGGCCAGCGACTACGAGCTGCGTGCGGACCCCTCCGGCGCGCCGGGTGCCTACGAGCTGACGCGCTTGTCCGACGGCCTCGTGCGCACGATTGCCAGCGGCGACGTGGTCGACGGCGTGCGCATCGACATCGGCCCGCCGGCCCCTTCGGCCACCGACCGCTTCTTGCTGCAGCCGGTGGCGCGCGCCGTCAACGGCATGCAGGTGGTGCT
>VBDL01000001.1 GCA_005884255.1 Betaproteobacteria bacterium
GGCGACAACTATGTGTTCCGCTTCGACCCGGCGAGCGGCGCGCTCGACATAGTCAGCAACGTCGTCGAGGAGCCCAACGGGTTGGCGTTCTCGCCGGATGAGTCGGTGCTGTACGTGTCCGACACCTCGGCCGCGCTGCGGCGCGATGGTGGCGGGCACCACCACATCGTCGCCTTCGACGTGGTCGGCGGCCGCACGCTGGCCCGGCCGCGCATCTTCGCCGTCGTCGAGCCGGGCCTGGCCGACGGCTTTCGCATCGACGATCGCGGCTGGCTCTATACGAGCAGCGCCGACAGCGTGCAGGTCTACCACCCGGACGGCACGCGGCTGGCCGCCATCCCGATGCCCGAGAAGGTGGGCAACCTCACCTTCGGCGGGCCGGAGCGCGACGAGCTCTACATCTGCGCCACCACGTCGCTGTACCGCATCCGCCTGCATGCCCACGGCATCCAGGCGCCGTGACGGAAAGAACAAGATGAGTCGAGACACCTTACTGCTGGTCGAGAAGTGCGCGCACTGCTTCAGCTGGTACGACATCGAATCGGGCGAACGGCTGCGCTCGCTGAAGCTGCCCGAGTTCCCGCATGAGTTCGTCACCGATCGCGACGAGCGCTACGCCTACGTCGGCCACTACGGCGTCGAGACCTCCGGCCACGTCGGCCCGGGGGGTCACTCGATCCTGCAGATCGATATTCGTTCGGCCCAACTGGTACGGTCTATAGACCTGTTCCCGTTCAACCGCCTGCACGGCCTGCAGATCGATGCTCGGGACAGGCTCTACGCGCTGAGCGAGGAGAAGGCCACGCTGCTGGTGCTGCCGCGGCCGGACGTCGACACCGCACCGGCGCGCGCCGTGCCGTCGGGCGGCATCAAGAGCCACCTGTTCGCGCTGACGCGCGACGGAAGCACCGCGTTCTGCATGAACCTGCTGAGCCACACGGTCACCAAGGTGCGGCCCTGGGAGCCGCTGTTCCAGCCCGTGGCGTGCCACCCGGGTCAGAAGCCCGAGGGCTACAGCCTGAGCGCGGACGAGCAAACGCTCTACGTCAGCAACCGCTGGAGCAACACGCTCGCTGCCATCGACACCGGCACGATGACGGTGCGGCTCAGCGCGCCGTCGCGCGAGGACGTGACGCGCATCTACCGTGCGCGCGACGGGCGCCTGTTCACCAGCAACTACGGTGACCGCAGCCTGTCGGTGGTCGACCCCGTCACGCTGCAGGAGACGGGCTACCTGAAGCTCGGTGCGCGCGCCATCGCGCTGTCGTTCCACCCGGCGAAGCCGCTGGCCTTCATCTCGCTGGACGACGACCGCATCGCGGTGCTCGACATCGATGCCCTGCGCATCGTGCGCTTCATCGCCACGCAGAGCGAGCCCGACGTGTCGAAGGTGGTGCTGCTGTGAGCGCCGCCGGGCCGCTCCCAAGGCGCTCACTCCCCCTCGGGGGGACCGGCGCGCAGCGCCGCAGGGGGTTCGAATGAACACGCCCTTGCTTGAATTCCGCGGTGTCAGCAAGCGCTTCGGCGGCACGCAGGCGGTCGATGGCGTGAGCTTCGACGTGCATGCGGGCGAGATCGTCGCGCTCCTCGGCGAGAACGGCGCCGGCAAGTCCACGCTGATCAAGCTGCTCGCCGGCATCTACGGCATCGACAGCGGCGAGATCCGCGTCGACGGCCAGCCCGAGGCCGAATGGCGCAGCAGCGACCGCACGCGCCAGCCGGTGGCCTTCATCCATCAGGACCTCGGCCTGGTGGAGTGGATGACGGTGGCCGAGAACGTGGCGCTGGGCATGGGTTACCGGCGCCGTTTCGGGCTGATCGACTGGTCGTCCGCACGCTCGACCGCCCGCCGCGTGATGGCCCGCGTTGGCTGCGACATCGACCCGGAGCGCCGCGTGTTCTCGCTCACGCGCGCCGAGAAGTCGCTGCTGGCCATCGGCCGCGCGCTCGAGGTGCAGGCGCGCCTGCTGGTGCTCGACGAGCCGTCGGCCAGCCTGCCGATGGCGGATGTGCAGCGCCTGTTCGGCGTGCTGCGCGAACTGCGGCGCCAGGGCATGGCGATGATCTATGTGTCGCATCGGCTCGACGAGGTGATGGCCCTGTCCGACCGCGCCGCGGTGATGCGCGACGGCAAGCTGGTGGCTGTGCGGCCCACCGCGCAGACCGACGAGGGCGAGCTCGTCAGCCTCATCGTCGGCAAGGCGCTGTCGTCGTCGGTCGCCAAGGCCGCGCCCGACGTGGGCAGCGAAGCGGTGCTCGAGCTCGAGCACGCCGCCAGCGGCAATGCCGGGCCGTTGAGCTTCCAAGTGCGGTGCGGTGAGGTCGTCGGCCTGGTGGGCCTGCGCGGCGCGGGGCAGGAGGCGATCAGCCGCGCGTTGTTCGGCCGCGAGCCGCTGTCGGCCGGACGCATGAGGCTGCGGGGCGAGGAGGTGCGCTTTCGCGTGCCGGCCGATGCGATCGCCGCCGGCGTGGCCTACGTGGCGGGCGAGCGGCTGGAAGAAAACCTGGCCGGCTCGATGAGCGTGCTGGAGAACCTCTTCCCGCATCCGTCGCTGCACGGCGACCGCGGGCTGTCGCTCGACCGGCGCCGCCGCGAATACGCGCAAGCGATGGCGCTGATCCGCCGCTTCGATGTCAACCCGCCGGCGCCGGCGGCCGAGGTGCAGCAGCTGTCCGGCGGCAACCAGCAGAAGGTGGTGCTGGCGCGCTGGTTCCACCTCGACAAGCCGCTGGTCGTGCTCGAAGAGCCGACGGCCGGCGTCGATGTCGGCGCCAAGCGGCAGATCTATGGCGTGCTGCGCGAGCGCGCCGAGGCCGGCACCGCGCTGATCGTGGTGTCCACCGATTTCGAGGAAGTGGCCACGGTCTGCACGCGCGTGCTCGTGTTCCGCAATGGCCTCATCGCCGCCGAGTTGACGGGCGCCGACATCACGGTACAGCGGCTGTTGGCACTGGCCGCGGGCGCAGCGAAGCAAGAAGAAATGGAGACATGCCCATGACCACGTCGATCCGATCCACCGCGCTCGAGCCCGACCGCTCCCTCGACGGCGAGGCGCTCACGCTCGCGCAGCGCGTCGGCCGCAGCATGCCGGTCTATGGCCTGGTGGTGCTGACTGTCGGGTTGGCGCTGCTGTTCTCGCTGCTGCTGCCCGACACCTTTCCCACCTTGTTCAACCTGCGCGCCATCCTGTCGGACAAATCGGTGATCGCCTTGCTCGCGCTGGCCGCGACGATCCCGATGATCACCGGCAAGATCGACCTGACGGTGGGCTACGGCATCGTGCTGTGGCACATCCTCGCGATCAGCCTGCAGACCAAGCTCGGCATGCCGTGGCCCGTGGCGGTGCTCGTCGTCGTGCTGTGCGCGGCGCTGTTCGGCGTGCTCAACGGGCTGCTGGTGGAGCTGGCGCAGATCGATTCGTTCATCGCCACGCTCGGCACCGGCACGGTGATCTATGCCGTGGCCATGTGGCACAGCGGCGGGCGCCAGGTGGTGGGCGAGTTGCCCGACGGCTTCGTCGGCATCGCCGGTGCGCAGTTGCTCGGCTTGCCGATCGGCGCGTTCTACGTGCTGGCCGTGTCCGTCGCCATGTGGCTGGTCACCGAATTCACGCCGCTGGGCCGCGCGCTCTACGTGATCGGCGCCAACCCGAAGGCGGCGCAGCTCAACGGCATTGCCGTGCGCAAGCATGTGATGGGCGCCTTCGTCGCATCGGGTGCCTTGTCGGGATTCGCCGGCGTGCTGCTCGCATCGCGGCTGCAGATCGGCCAGGCCAGCGTGGGCCTGGAGTTCCTGCTGCCGGCACTGGTCGGCGTGGCGATCCTCGCGATCGGCATCTCGGGCATCCAGCAGTTCGGCGGCGCGTTCTATGTCGAGCCGCTGTTCAACGGGCTCACGCTGCTCGTGTCCATCGGCATCGCCGGCTGGGCGCAGCAGCGGCGCAACTTGGTCGTCAAACGGCGCATCGCCGAGCGCCAGCTCGCCGACGCCGCACCGGCGCCCGCCGTGCAGCAGGCGCCCTCCCACTGAAGAAAAAGCATCCACCACTGGAGACACGCATGAATGCAATCCGTTCCCGATTGGGCGCGCTCGCGCTGGGCTTCTCGACGCTGGGCTTCGCCAGCCACGCACTGGCCGACGACTTCATCGAGGCAGCGCGACAGAAGGTGGCGGTGGCGACGATGTCGCAAGAGAAATGGGATGGCCCCACCAGTGGCCCCAAGGCGGCGGCGGGCAAGACCATCGTCTTCGTCGCGGCCGACCTGAAGAACGGCGGCATCCTCGGCGTCTCCAAGGGCGTGGAGGAAGCGGGCAAGGCCATCGGCTGGAGCGTGCGCGTGATGGACGGGCAGGGCACCGTGAGCGCGCGCACCGCGGCGCTGAATCAGGCGCTGGCGCTCAAGCCGGCCGGCATCGTGGTCGGCGGCTTCGACACCACCGAACAGAAGGTGGCCTTCGAGAACGCGGCGAAGTCGGGTATCCCTTTGGTGGGCTGGCACTCCGGCGAGAAGCCCGGCCCGAACGCCGCGGCGGGCCTGTTCGCCAACGTCACCACCACGGCCGACGACGTGGCCGAAGCGGCCGCGCTGTGGGCCGTGGCCGACTCCGGCGGCAAGGCCGGCGTCGTGATCTTCACCGACTCGCAGTACGCGATCGCCGTCTACAAGGCGCGCGCGATGGAAGCGGTGATCAAGAAGTGCGGCGGCTGCACGGTGCTCAGCTTCGAGGACAGCCCGATCGCCGAAAGCTCCACGCGCATGCCGCAGCTCACCACCTCGCTGCTGCAGCGCTTCGGCGACAAGTGGACGCATTCGCTGGCGATCAACGACCTGTACTTCGACTTCATGGGCTCGTCGCTGACGGCGGCGGGCAAGAAGGGCGACGGCAACCCGAAGGCCGTGTCGGCCGGCGACGGCTCCGAGGCGGCCTATCAGCGCATTCGCAGCAAGCGCTTCCAGTCCGGCACGGTGCCCGAGCCGCTGAACATGCAGGGCTGGCAGATCGTCGACGAACTCAACCGCGCGTTCACCAAGGCGCCGTGGTCGGGCTATGTGCCCAAGGTGCACCTGGTCACGGCCGAGAACGTGGCCAAGGACGGCGGCCCGAAGAACCTCTTCGACCCGGACAACGGCTATCGCAAGCACTACACGGCCATCTGGGGCAAGTGACATCCATCGGACGCTCGTTGGGACTCATGATGAAACGCAAGACTTTCCTCGCCGCTCTCGGCGCCGGCACGCTGCTCGCTGCCACCGGCGTCGTGCGCGCACAGACCATCCGGCTGCGCCTCGCCCACGCCGGGGCCGAAACCGCGTCGCAACACCTCGCCGCGCTCGAATTCGCCCGCCTGGTGAAGGAGCGCAGCCAGGGCGCGCTGGAGCTGCAGGTGTATCCGTCGAGCCAGCTCGGCAATGACGGCACGGTGATCGGCGGCGTGCGCGGCGGCACCATCGACATGACGATGGCCGGCAGCGTGAACTTCGCCGGCCTCGCGCCGCGCATCGGCGCGCTGGACCTGCCGTTCCTCTTTCGCTCGCCCGAGCACGCGTACAAGACGCTGGACGGCACGGTCGGCGCGCAGCTGACGAAGGAGCTCGAGGGACACGGCCTGAAGGGCCTGTCGTGGTTCCAGGTCGGCTTTCGCTGCATCACGACGAAGAGCCGCGCGGTGCGCACGCCCGACGACGTCAAGGGCCTGAAGATCCGCACCACGCCCAACCCGTCGCACATCCTCGCGTTCAAGCTGCTCGGCGCCAATCCCGTGCCGATGCCGCTGGGCGAGCTGTACCAGGCGCTGGAAAGCGGGGCGGTCGATGCCCAGGAACACCCGATCAGCATCACGCACTCGGCGAAGTTCTTCGAGGTGCAGAAGCACCTGACGATGAGCCGCCATGCCTACACCGCGATGCCCGTGGTGATGAACAAGGCGAAGTTCGATGGCCTGGCGCCGCCGCTGCAGAAGGTGCTGCTGGAGTCCGCGCTGCAGGCCGCGCGGCTGCAGCGCGAGATGGACACCAAGGACGAGGCGCGCATCATCGCCGACCTCCGCTCCAAGGGCATGCAGGTGCTCGAGAGCTACGACGCGGCACCGTTCCGCAAGCTCGTCGAGGGTGAGACGCGCAAGGCCTTCGTCGAGAAGAATGGCGGCGAGCTGCTGGCGGCGATCGACGCCGTGGCTTGAGGGCACGATGAGCGATCAGTTGTTGCTGGTGCAGAAATGCGCCCACACCTTCAGCGTCTACGACCTGGACAGCGGCGCGGCGCTGCAGCACATCGTGCTGCCGAACTACCCGCACGAGTTCTGCGTCGATCCGGCGCGGCGCTTCGCCTATGTGGGCATCTTCGGCGTCGAAACCGCGTGGACGCGCGGCGATGACGGTGACCACCGCGTGGCGGTGATCGACCTGCGGCGCCGCGAGCATGTGCGCACGCTGGACCTGTGGCCGTACCGTCGCCCGCACGGCATGGCCTGCGACGGCCAGGGGCGGCTCTACGCGATGAGCGAGGCGAACGACACCTTGCTGGTGTTCGACGACCCCGAGCACCAGGAGGTGCCGAACCTCGCCTTGCCTTCGGGCGGCGTGAAGACGCACCTGGTGACGCTGACCGCCGATGCCGAGTGGGCCTATGCGGTGCACCTGCTGTCGAGCACGGTCACCAAGTTCCACCCGCGCAACCCGGCGATTGCGCCGCGGGCGGTGCTGCCCGGCCCGCGCCCCGAGGGCAATGCGCTGTCGAAGGACGAGCGCCGGCTCTTCATCGCGAACCGCGGCGACGACACGCTGGTCGAACTCGATACGGCCACGCTGCGCGTGAGCCGCCGCGTGAAGACGCGCCGCGACCCCAACCGCATCTACCGCCACGACGCGGCCGATGGCGCCGAGCTGCTGCTGCTCACCAACACCGGCGAGCGCACGCTGTCGGTGTTCGACGCGGCGACGCTCACCGAAGTGCACTGCGTGGAGCTGCCGGCCAACCCCACCGCGCTGAGCTTCCACCCGATGAAGCCGCACGCCTACGTGTCGTTCCAGGACGACCGTGTGCGCGTGCTCGACCTGACCCACTGGCGCTTCGAGCGCGAGATCGCCACCCTGCGCGAGCCGGACGCGTCGTTCGTGCTTGCCGCCTGAAGGAGTCTTCCGATGAGTCGTACCCTGCTGAAGACCGGCGCCGCGCTGCTGCTGTCGGTGGCCTGCGCGATCGCCGCTGCTCAAACACCTCTCAGGCTGAAGTTCTCGCACTCCGGCGCCGAGACCGATTCGCAGCACATCGCCGCGCTGGAGTTCGCCAAGCGCGTCAAGGAGCGCTCGCACGGCGCCATCGAGGTGCAGGTCTATCCGAACAGCGTGCTCGGCAACGACAGCACGGCATTGGCCGGCGTGCGCGGCGGCACGATCGACATGTCGATGTCGGGCAACCCCTACTTCACCGGCCTGGTGCCCAAGCTCAATGCGCTCGACCTGCCCTACGAGTTCGCCAGCGCACAGCAGGCCTATCGCGCGCTGGACGGCGCGGTCGGGCGCTCGCTGCTCGACGAGCTGGGCGCCTTCCAGCTCAAGGGCCTGGCGTTCTGGGAAGTGGGGTTTCGCAGCCTGGCCAACAACAAGCGGCCGATCGTGCGTGCCGAGGACATCAAGGGCCTGAAGCTGCGCACGACGCCAAATCCGGCGCACCTGAAGGCCTTCCGGCTGCTGGGCGCCAGCCCGCAGCCCATGCCCTACGCGGAGGTCTTCCCGGCGCTGGAATCCGGTGCGATCGACGGTCACGAGAACCCGCCAATCATCATGCAGGCCTCGAAGATGTACGAGGTGCAGAAGTACCTCTCGCTGACGCGCCACGCGTATACCGCGATGCCACTGGTGATGAACAAGGCGCGCTTCGACAAGCTCGCGCCCGACCAGCAAAAGCTGCTGCTCGAAGAGGCCGGCGCCGCCGCGCGCTTCCAGCGCGACTACAACGCCAGGCACGAGGCCGAGGTGATCGCCGACCTGCGCGCCAAGGGCATGCAGGTCAACGAGAGCCCCGACATCGCGAGCATCCGCGCGGTGGTGCGCGACGAGACGCGCAAGCTGTACATCGAGAAGAACGGCGACGCGGTGCTCAAGGCGATCGAGGCGCAGCCGTAAGGGGCCGGCCATGTGCATCGTGCCGCGCGCCATCGTCGACAGCCACCACCACCTGTGGTCGCTCGGGCATGCCCGCCACCCGTGGCTGCAGGACGGCTACGACCCGCAGGCCTTCATCCTCGGCGAGTACGAGGCGCTGCGCCGCGACTTCGGCGTCCGCGAGTTCCGTGCCTCGTGGGACGGGCAACCCGTGGTTGCCAGCGTCCACGTCGAGGCCGAATGCGAGCGCGGCCAGGCGCTCGCCGAGACGCGCTGGCTGCATGAACTGCATGCCGCTTACGGCTTGCCGAATGCCGTGGTCGCTTGGGTCGACCTGCTCGCGCCCGATGCCGACGAGCGCCTGGCCGAGCAGGCCGCCTTTGCGCTGGTGCGCGGCATCCGCTGCAAGCCGCTCGCCGTGCCGGCCGCGCTGTGCGATGCACGCTGGCTCGCGGGCCTGCAGCGGCTGCAGCGGCACGGCCTGTCGTGGGACCTGCGCGTGCCGTACTGGCAGCTCGAGGAGGCCGCCGCACTGCTGCGCGAGGCGCCGGGCGTGGCCGTCGTGCTCGAGCACGCCGGGCTGCCGTGGGACCGCAGCGACGCGGGCCTCTCGGCGTGGCGGCGCGGCATGGAGGCGTTGGCCGCCTGCGCGAACGTGCACGTCAAGCTGTCGGAGTTCGGCCTGCGCGATGCGCCGTGGCGCCTGGAGGACAACGCGCCGATCGTGCGCGAGACGGTGGCGATCTTCGGCTGGCAGCGCTGCATGTTCGGCAGCAACTTTCCCGTCGCCTCGCTGCGCATCGGCTACGCAGCGCTGGTGCAGGCGATGAGCGCCATGCTGATCCACCTGCCGCCGCAAGCGCGGCGCGCGATCTGGCACGGCAACGCGATGACCTTCTACCGCATCGATTCCAAGACAGGAGACAAACCGTGATTCCCCGCTACGCAATCCGCGCCATCGAGTGGCTGCTCGTGCTGCTGCTCGCCGTGATGGTCGTCCTCGTGTTCGGCAACGTCGTGCTGCGCTACGGCTTCAACTCCGGCATCGTGTTCTCGGAGGAAGTGTCGCGTTTCCTCTTCATGTGGCTGACCCTGCTCGGCGCGCTGGTGGCGATGCACGACAACGCCCACCTCGGCATGTCCAGCCTGATCGAGCGCCTGCCGGTCGCCGGGCAGCGCGTGTGCCGCTTCGCCTCCGACGCGCTGATGCTCGCGTGCTGCGGCCTGCTCGCCCATGGCACCTGGAAGCAGGTCGTGCTCGCGATGGACGACCGCGCACCGGTGTCCGGCGTGCCGATGGGCGTCGTGTTCTCCGCGCTGCTCGTGTGCAGCGTCGGCATCGCGCTGCTGCTGTTGCATTCGCTGTGGCGGCAACTGATGGGCGCCTTGCCGGCATCGGAGCTGGTGATCAACAACGCGGCCGGCGCCGAATGAGGGGAACGCGATGACCATCACTGTCTTCATCGTCTCGCTGCTCGGCGCCATGGGCCTGGGCATGCCGATCGCCTTCGCGCTGCTGGTGTGCGGTGTCGCGCTGATGCTGCACCTGGGCAGCTTCGACACGCAGATCCTCGCGCAGAACCTGCTCGAGGGCACCAACAACTATCCGTTGATGGCCGTGCCCTTCTTCATGCTCGCCGGCGAGCTGATGAACGCCGGCGGCCTGTCGCGGCGCATCGTGCACGTGGCCGACGCCCTGATCGGCCATGTGCGCGGCGGCCTGGGCTACGTGGCCGTCATCGCGACCGCGGTGGTCGCCAGCATCTCCGGCTCGGCGGTGGCCGACACGGCCGCCGTGGCGGCGCTGCTGATTCCGATGATGCGCAACGCCGGCTACAACGTGCCGCGCGCGGCCGGCCTGATTGCCTCCGGCGGCATCATCGCGCCGGTGGTGCCACCGTCGATCGCGCTGGTCGTGTTCGGCGTGGCGGCCCAGCTGTCGATCACCAAGTTGTTCCTCACGGGGCTCGTGCCGGGCCTGATGATGGCCCTCACGCTGGCCGCCACCTGGTGGTTCTGCGCCAGGAAGGAGCCCGGTGCCGCCGCCGGCAAATTCGAACCGAGGAAGCTGGCGAAGGCCATGGTCGACGGCATCTGGGCGCTGGCGCTGCCGCTGGTGATCATCGGCGGGATGAAGTTCGGCGTGTTCACGCCGACCGAGGCGGCCGTGGTGGCGGTGGTCTATTCGCTGGTCGTCGGCCGCTGGGTCTATCGCGAGCTCGATCTCGCTCGCGTGCCCGAGCTGATGCTGACCGGTGCCAAGACGGCAAGCACCGTGATGTTCCTCGTCGCCTGCGCGCTGGTGTCGGCCTGGTTGATCACGATCGCCGACATTCCGTCGCAGGCGACGGCCCTGCTGGAGCCCTTCATCGGCAACAAGATCCTGTTGATGTTCGTCATCATGATCCTGGTCATCGTGGTCGGCACCGCGCTCGACCTGATGCCCACGGTGCTGATCCTCACGCCGATCCTGATGCCGGTGATCACCAAGGCGGGCATCGATCCGATCTATTTCGGCGTCATGTTCATCATGAACAACGCCATCGGCCTGCTGACGCCGCCGGTGGGCACCGTGCTGAACGTGGTCTCCGCTGTCGGCCGCACCAGCCTCGACTCGGTGATCAAGGGCGTCTGGCCCTTCCTGCTGGCGCAGACGCTGCTGATGTTCCTCTTCGTGCTCTTCCCG
The DNA here is from genome assembly GCA_005884255.1 of Betaproteobacteria bacterium. Taxonomy (GTDB): domain Bacteria; phylum Pseudomonadota; class Gammaproteobacteria; order Burkholderiales; family Burkholderiaceae_C; genus VBDL01. The sequence continues at coordinate 10,793 of VBDL01000001.1, forward strand.
CAGCTGGTCATGGTGCCGGCGCGCTGGTTCTACTGAAAGGCCTTCGATGAACGACTTACGTCCCGTCATGGCGCTGACGCTCGGCGACCCCGCCGGCATCGGCCCGGAACTCATCGCCAAGCTGCTGGCGCGCGCCGACCTGGTGGCTCAGGCCAACGTCGTGCTAGTCGGTGACCCCTGGCTGTGGGCCGACGGCCAGCGCGTGGCCGGATTGCGCGTGCACACTGCGCCGGTCGCGTCGTTCTCCGAGGTGCGCGGGCGGGCCGCCGCCACGCCCGCATTCCTCGCCACGGACACCGTGCACGCCGAGCAGGTGCACCGCGCGCAGGCCGAAGCCGCAGGCGGCGCGTCGGTGCTCGCCGTGCTCGATCGCTGCATGGACGCGGCGCTGGCGCGCGAGGTCGACGCGATCTGCTTCGCGCCATTGAACAAGCAGGCGATGAAGCTCGGCGGCCTGAAGCATGAGGACGAGCTGCATCACTTCGCCGCACACCTTGGCGTGACGGGCTACTTCTGCGAGTTCAACACGCTGCGCGGCCTGTGGACCTCGCGCATCTCGTCGCACGTGCCGCTGCGCGACGTGCCGAAGTACCTCAGCGTCGAGCGCATCGTCGATGCCGCCACGCTGATCTACCGCTCGCTGCAGGCCAATGGTGTGGCGGCGCCGCGCGTCGCGGTGGCCGGCTTCAACCCGCACAACGGCGACGGCGGCACCTGTGGCCGCGAAGAGATCGACATCATCGAGCCGGCGGTGCGCGAGCTCGTGGTGCGCGGCATGCCGGTGGTCGGCCCATATCCGGCCGACACCATCTTCCTGAAGGCACGCGACGGCGAGCTCGATGCGATCGTCACGATGTACCACGACCAGGGCCAGATCGCGATCAAGCTGATGGGCTTCTCGCAGGGCGTCACGGTGCAGGGCGGGCTGCCGATCCCGATCACCACGCCGGCCCACGGCACTGCCTACGACATCGCCGGCCGCGGTGTGGCCAATGTCGATGCCATCGCCAACGCCTTCGTCATCGCCTGCCGCATGGGGCGCGCGTATCACGACAACCAGCAAGGAGACCTCGCATGAGACTGCAACCGTTGGCCGCCGTGGCGCTGGCCACCTCGGCCCTGATCACGGCGCCGGCACAGGCCGACGAGCCTTATCCATCCCGGCCTATCCGCCTGCTGGTGGGGTCCAGCCCCGGTGGCGGCACTGACCTGATGGCGCGCCTGGTCGGCGAGCGCCTGGGCGAGGCGCTGAAGGCCACGATCGTCGTCGAGAACAAGCCCGGCGCGTCCAACACGCTCGCCGCCGACGCGGTGGCCAAGGCGCGGCCCGATGGCTACACGCTGCTGATGGGCGTCGTCACTTCGCAGGCGATCGCGCCGCATCTGCTGAAGCTGGGCTTCGACGTCAACAAGGATCTGGTGCCGGTGGCGCTCGTCTCGCAGGTGCCCAACGTGCTGGTCGTCAACAACGGCTTGAAGGCGCGCTCGGTCGCCGAGCTGATCGAGCTGGCGCGCGCGCAGCCGGGCAAGCTGGCCTACGCGTCCTCCGGCGCCGGTAGCACGCAGCACATCGCCGGCGAGGCCTTCAAGCGCTTCAGCGGCACGCAGATCGTGCACGTCCCGTACAAGGGCTCGGGCCCGGCCATGGTCGACCTGATCGGCGGGCAGGTGCAGCTGAGCTTCGACACCTTGCCCTCCGTCATCGGACACCTGCAGGCGCAGCGCGTGCGCGCGCTCGCCGTCACCACCGCCAAGCGCTCGCCGCTGCTGCCCGACGTGCCGACGCTGGCCGAGGCGGGCGTCAAGGGCTTGGCGATGTCCGCGTGGTACGGCGTCTATGCGCCGGCCGGCACGCCTCGAGCCATCGTGGAGCGCCTCAACAAGGAGATCGCCGTCGTGCTGGCGCAGCCCGAGGTCGTCAAGAAGCTCGCCGCGGCCGGCGCGGAACCCGGTGACATGAGCCTGGCGCAGTTCGCGCAGTTCCAGGCCAGCGAGTACGCGCGCTTCGGCCAGCTCATCAAGGACACCGGCATTCACGTCGACTGACATCACCCCGAGAAAGCATCCGATGAAAATCACCTCCGTCCGCGCCCGCGTCTTCGAATGGAAGGGCAAGACCGTCCCGCCGCAAGGCAACTTCTGCTCCAACGCGATGGACCTGCTCTATTCGCCGCAGGAGACGATGAGCACCTTCCGCTTCCATGGCTGGACGGTGGTGGAGATCGAGACCGACACCGGCATCGTCGGCCTGGGCAACGTGGCGCTCGCGCCGCGCATTGCCAAGGCCATCATCGACCAGTACCTCGCGCCCCTGGTCATCGGCCACGACCCGTGGGACTACGAATACCTCAACCAGCGCATGTACCGCGCCACGCACGCGTGGGGCCGCAAGGGCGTGGGCATGGCGGCGATCTCGGCGGTCGATCTGGCGATCTGGGACGTCCTCGGCAAGTCGGGCAAGAAGCCGGTGTTCAAGCTGCTCGGCGGGCGCACGAAGGAGAAGATCCCCTGCTACTACTCCAAGCTCTACCGCACGGACCTGAAGCAGATGCAGGCCGAGGCCGAGACCTTCCTCAACCAGGGCTTCAAGGCCTTCAAGATGCGCTTCGGCTACGGGCCGGCGCATGGCCAACAAGGCGTCGTGGAGAACTTGAAGTCAGTGGAAGCGGTGCGCGAGGTGATCGGCTACGACAACGACCTGATGCTCGAGTGCTACATGGGCTGGAACCTGGAGTACGCCAAGCGCATTTGCCCCAAGCTGGAGAAGTTCCAGCCACGCTGGCTCGAGGAGCCGGTGATCGCCGACGACATCGACGGCTATGCCGAGCTGAACCAGCTCACCAGCATCCCGATCTCCGGCGGCGAGCACGAGTTCAGCCTCTACGGCTTCAAGCAGCTGCTGGACAAGAAGGCGGTGTCGGTGGTGCAGTACGACACCAACCGCGTCGGCGGCATCACGATGGCGCACAAGATCAACGCCTTGTGCGAGGCCTACTCCGTGCCGGTGATCCCGCACGCCGGCCAGATGCACAACTACCACCTGACGATGAGCAGCGTCAACGCGCCGATGAGCGAATACTTCCCGATGCACGACGTCGAGGTGGGCAACGAGCTCTTCTACTACATACGGCTTCCTGCAGCTGGACGACGACAAGCCCGGCCTCGGCCTCAGTCTGAAGACCGAGTACCTCGACCAGTTCAACATCATCGAGTGAGCGAGATCATGAACCGACGCTATCAAGGCGTATTCCCGGTGGTGCCCACCACCTTCACCGAGGCCGGCGAGCTCGACCTGCCGAGCCAGAAGCGCTGCATCGACTTCATGATCGATGCCGGTTCGAACGGCCTGTGCATCCTCGCCAACTTCTCCGAGCAGTTCGTGCTGGCGGACGACGAGCGCGAGCTGCTCACGCGCACGATCTTCGAGCATGTGGCCGGCCGCGTGCCGGTGATCGTGACCACCACGCACTTCGGCACCAAGGTCTGCGCCGAGCGCAGCCGGCGCGCGCAGGACATGGGCGCAGCGATGGTGATGGTGATGCCGCCCTACCACGGTGCGACGATCCGCGTGAGCGAGGCGCAGGTCTACGAGTTCTATGCGCGGCTGTCGGATGCGATCTCGATCCCCATCATGATCCAGGATGCGCCGGTGGCCGGCACTTCCTCGCGCGCATGGCGCGCGAGATCGAGCAGGTGGCCTACTTCAAGATCGAGACGGCCCAGGCCGCGGCCAAGCTGCGCGAGCTGATCCGCCTCGGCGGTGATGCGATCGAAGGACCCTGGGACGGCGAAGAGGCGATCACGCTGATGCCCGACCTCGATGCCGGCGCGACCGGCGCGATGACGGGCGGCGCTTATCCCGACGGCATTCGCAGCATCGTCGATGCCTATGCCGCGGGGCGACGCGAGGAGGCCTTCGCGGCCTACGCGCGCTGGTTGCCGCTGATCAACGTGGAGAACCGCCAGTGCGGGCTGCTCGCCGCGAAGGCCTTGATGAAGGAGGGCGGCGTCATCGCCTGCGAGGCGCCGCGCCACCCCTTCCCGGCGATGACTCCGGCCACGCGCGCCGGCCTGATCGAAACCGCGCGGCGGCTGGATCCACTGGTGCTGCGCTGGAGGCGATGACCATGGACAGCTTCCACAACCTGATCAACGGCGAGTGGGTGGCGGGTGCGAGCGAAGCGCCCAACATCAACCCGTCCGACACCAACGACGTCATCGGGCTGTACGCGCAGGCCGATGCGCACCAGGCACAGGCCGCCATCGCCGCGGCGCGCGCCGCCTTTGCGAGCTGGAGCCTTTCCACGCCGCAGCAGCGCTTCGACATCCTCGACGCGGCGGGCAGCGAAATCCTCGCGCGCAAGGACGAGATCGGCCGGCTGCTGTCGCGCGAGGAGGGCAAGACGCTGCCCGAAGGCATCGGCGAGACGATGCGCGCCGCGATGATCTTCAAGTTCTTCGCCGGCGAGGCGCTGCGCTGCGGCGGCGAGGTCGTGCCGTCGGTGCGCCCTGGCGTGAGCGTGGAGGTTACGCGCGAGCCGCTGGGCGTGGTAGGGCTCATCGCGCCGTGGAACTTCCCCATCGCCATTCCAGCGTGGAAGATCGCACCGGCGCTGGCCTACGGCAACTGCGTGGTGTTCAAGCCGGCCGAGCTGGTGCCAGGCTGCGCCTGGACGCTGGCCGACATTCTGCATCGCGCGGGCGTGCCCAAGGGCGTGTTCAACCTCGTGATGGGGTCGGGCTCGGTGGTCGGCAATGCGTTCGTCGAGTCGCCTGACGTGGATGCGGTGAGCTTCACCGGCTCGGTGGCCACCGGGCGCCGCATCGTGCAGGCCTGCGCCGCACGCGGCGTCAAGGTGCAGGCGGAGATGGGCGGCAAGAACCCCCTCGTTGTGCTCGACGATGCAGACCTCGGCGTCGCGGTGAACGCCGCGGTGCAGAGCGCGTACTTCTCGACAGGGCAGCGCTGCACGGCCTCCAGCCGCATCATCGTGACGCAGGGCATCCACGACCGCTTCGTCGACGCGGTGGTCAATCGGCTCGCGCAGCTGAGGGTCGACCACGCGCTAAAGGCCGGCACCGACATCGGTCCGGTGGTCGATGCGCGTCAGCTCGCGGGCGATCTGGAGTACGTGGGCATCGCGCGCCGCGAAGGCGGCCGCGTCGTCTGCGGCGGCGGTGTGCTCGAGCGCGAGACGCCGGGCTTCTACCAGCAACCCGCGCTGGTTACCGAAACGACGCCGGCCATGCGCATCAACCGCGAGGAGGTGTTCGGCCCCGTGGCCAGCGTGATCCGTGCGCGCGACTACGAGCATGCGCTGGCGCTGGCCAACGACACCGAGTTCGGACTGTCCTCGGGCGTCTGCACAACATCACTCAAGTACGCGACGCACTTCAAGCGCCATGCGCAGGCCGGAATGGTGATGGTCAACCTGCCCACTGCGGGTGTCGACTATCACGTACCCTTCGGCGGCCGCAAGGGCTCGAGCTACGGGCCGCGCGAGCAGGGCAGCTATGCGCGCGAGTTCTACACCACGGTGAAGACGGCCTACAGCGCTTCGTAGAGAAGACCCAGGTCAGGAGCCGCGGGCCAGGCCGGAACTAGTCACCGGAGGACAGAGCGCCGAGCAGCGGCCGGTCACGTGGGCTACCGATCGGCCATGACCCGCCGGCCGCGAGCGGCTGCTTCGAGGTGGAGCGCCGCGACCCTTGATTGGCGTCACGCTGCTC
>VBDL01000291.1:0-1391 GCA_005884255.1 Betaproteobacteria bacterium
GAGACGGACATGAGCCTGCGCCACCACGGTGGCCCAGCGCTTGCGCTCGGTGTCGAAGAAGGCGGTGAACTCGGGCAGGGCAGTCGTCGACACCTCGGCGCCTTGCGCGAGCAGCTTGGAACGCACGTCGGGGCTGCGGATGATGCGCACCAGCTCGGCGTTGAGCTGCTGCAGCCGCGGCGCCGGCGTACCGGCCGGCGCGAGCACGCCTTGCCAGGTGCCGGACTCGAAGTCCTTCACGCCCATCTCTGCGATCGTCGGCACGTCGGGGATCAGCGCCATGCGCGTTCGCTTGGACACGCCCAGCAGCTTCAGCCGGCCGGCCTGCACGTGCGGCCACGTCGCCAGCATGCCGTTCATCAGCACCTGCGCCTGGCCCCCGATGGTGTCCTGAATCGCCTGTGATCCGCCCTTGTACGGGATGTACTGCCAACTCGCCAGGTGCGGCGCGCTGCCGAGCGCGGTGACCGCGAAGTTCAGCGGCTGCTTCTTCGACAGCGCCACCAGTTGCTGCAGGTTGTTGGCCGGCACGGAAGGGTGCACCACCAGCAGGTGCGGCGAGTAGGCCAGCATCGTCGCGCCGCGCAGGTCGCGCGCCGGATCGAAGGCGAGCTTGGTGTAGACCGACGCGCTGATCGCCAGCGCGCCGACGTCGCACAGCAGCAGCGTGTTGCCGTCCGGCGCCGCCTTGGCCACCGCATCGGCACCCAGGTTGCCATTGGCGCCGGCGCGGTTCTCGATCACCACGGTCTGCTTCAGCGCTTCGGACAGCGGCTGGCTGATCAGCCGCGCGATGGTGTCGGACGACCCGCCGGGCGGGTAGGGGACGATGAGCTTCAGTGGCTTGTCGGAGCCGCGGCGCCGAGGACGGCGTGGCGGCGGGTGAGCATGCGGTTGATCTCGGTGACGTGTTGTCAGTCATCGTACAACATCAGACGATGCATTGACAAGCCCGGCCGACCGGGCCGAGGGCAGGAATCAGAGGCCGCCGTCTTCGGCCGCCGCACTGCGGCGCAGGCGCTCGCGGCTGTTGGCCAGGTGCGTGCGCATCGCCGCGCGGGCGCCTTCGGCATCCTGCGCCGCGATGGCGTGATAGATGCTCTCGTGCTCGCCGTTGACCTTGCGCAGGTAGTCGCGCCGCTGCTCGTGCGCGACGCGCGCCGTGTTCACGCGGGCGCGCGGAATGATCATCGTGCCGAGGTAGGTCATCAGCTCGGCGAAGTGCGGGTTGTGCGTCGCGCGCGCGATCTCGTGGTGAAAGCGGAAGTCGGGCGCGATCGCGTCGCTGTCGGCTTCGATGGCTTGCGCGAAATCGGCCAGCGCGGCACGCATCGCGGACAGGTTCTCATCGGTGCGGCGGGCGGCGGCGAGGCCGGCGGCCTCGGTTTCCA
>VBDL01000291.1:1407-8556 GCA_005884255.1 Betaproteobacteria bacterium
GCACGGTGGCGATCTGCTCGGGGTCGATACGGAAATTGGCGGCATCCGACGGCCCGGCGACGAAGGTGCCGACGCCATGCCGTGTGTGCACGAGGCCGGCGGCCTGCAACTTCGAGATGGCTTCGCGCACCACCGTGCGGCTGACGCCGAACTCGCCCATGATGGCCGCCTCGGTGGGCAGCTTGTCGCCTTGCTGCAGGCGGCCGGCGCGGATGCGCGCGCCCAACTGCTCGACGAGATCGTGGGCGAGGCTGCGCCGCTTGGGCGCGGACGCGGCCGTCTCGGGTAAACCCTCTGTGGGGACGCTTGACACTGGATTCATGGATCGAGCAACATGCTCTTCGTTGTACGACAACCGATGACAGACATCTCGGCACCTTCAGCCGCAATGTAGCAAATCCTTTCGCCATGTCCAGCCAAGTCTTGACCTCGTTGCGCTTCGAACGCCTGCTGCTCACTGGTGCTGCCGGAGGCCTCGGGCGCGTGCTGAGGCCGCGTCTGAAGCGCTACTGCAATACGCTGCGCCTGAGCGATATCGCCGAGCTGGGCACGGCGGCAGAAGGCCTGGAGGGCGTGAGCGCCGTGGTGCACCTCGGAGGGGTCTCGACGGAGGCCTCGTTCGAGCCGGTCCTGCAGGCCAACATCGTCGGCCTCTACAACCTCTACGAGGCCGCGCGCAAGCAAGGCGTCAAGCGCATCGTCTTCGCTAGCTCGAATCACGTAACGGGCTTCTACCGGCAGGACGAGGTGATCTCGCCCGCGGACCCGATGCGCCCCGATGGCCTCTACGGCATCAGCAAGGCCTTCGGCGAGAACCTCTCGCGCTACTACTTCGACCGCTATGGCATCGAGACCGCCTGCCTGCGCATCGGCTCGTCGTTCCCCGAGCCGCGCGACCGCCGCATGCTGAGCACTTGGCTCAGCTACGACGATCTCGAGCGCCTGGTGCTCGCCTGCCTCACGGCGCCGGTGGTGGGGCACAGCGTGATCTACGGTGTGTCGGACAACCGCGCGGTGTGGTGGGACAACACCAGCGCCGCGCATCTGGGCTTCCGCCCGCAGGACAGCTCCGAACCTTTCAGAGCCGCCGCAGAGGCGCGCCAGCCGAGCATCGACCTCGCCGACCCCGCATCGATCTTCCAGGGCGGAGCCTTCGTGCGCACCGGCCCCTTCGACAACTGAGAACAGGAGACGCCATGAATCAACGATTGCTCGCCGGCTTGCTGGCCTTGCTCGGGGTGGGCGCACAAGCCACCGAGTTCCGCTCCGCCGACATCCACCCGGACGGCTATCCCACGGTGGAGGCCGTCAAGTACATGAGCCAGCAGCTGTCGAAGGCGACCAACGGGCGGCTGTCGATCAAGGTCTTCAACAACGCCGCGCTGGGCAATGAGAAGGACACCATCGAGCAGACCAAGCTCGGCGCGCTCGCGCTGACACGCGTGAACATCGCGCCGATGAACAACATCTGCGGCCCGACGGTGGTGCCGACGATGCCCTTCCTGTTCCGCTCGAAGGAGCACATGCGCGCCGTGCTCGACGGCCCCATCGGCGAGGAGATCCTGAAGAGCTGCGAGGCGCAGGGCTTCGTCGGCCTCGCCTACTACGACAGCGGCGCACGGTCTCTGTACACCGTGAAGAAGCCGGTGAAGACGCTGGCCGATGCGAAGGGCCTGAAGGTGCGGGTGCAGCAGTCGGACCTGTGGGTCGCGCTGCTCGAGGCGATGGGCGCCAACGCGACGCCGATGCCGTTTGGCGAGGTCTACACCGCGCTGAGGACCGGCCTCGTCGATGCCGCCGAGAACAACTATCCGAGCTACGAGAGCTCGCGCCATTTCGAGGTGGCGAAGTTCTACTCGAAGACCGAGCACTCGATGGCGCCGGAGATGCTGCTGTTCAGCAAGAAGACCTGGGACACGCTGAGCGCCGATGACCAGAAGCTGATCCGCCAGGCGGCCAAGGACTCCGTGCCCTACCAGCGCAAGCTCTGGGACGAGCGCGAAGAGAAGTCGCTCGCTGCGGTGAAGGCCGCCGGGTCGCAGATCGTCGACGTCGACAAGGCCTCGTTCCAGGCGGCGATGAAGCCGGTGTACGACAAGTTCATCGGCGACGCGAAGCTGAAGGAGATGGTCAAGCGCATCCAGGACACCAAATGACGGCAGCGACGATGCCGGTAGCGGCGGAGCTCCGCCGTGAGCCGCGAGCGCTGGCCCTGTATACGCGGCTGTGCGCCGCGTTGTCGCGCCTGTGCATGGCGCTGGGCGTGCTCGGCCTCGTCGTGCTGATCGCCTGCGTGGCCTACCAAGTGTTCGGGCGCTACGTGATGAACAACACGCCCACCTGGGCCGAGAGCCTGGCGCTGGTCGTCGTGCTCTACGTGACGATGTTCGGCACCGCGGTGGGCGTGCGCGATGCGGGCCACATCGGGCTCGAATCGCTGCTCGTGCTTGCGTCGGAGAGAGTTCGCATGAAGCTCGAGCTGCTGATCCACGCGCTGGTCACCACCTTCGGCGCCGTGATGGCGTGGAATTGCGGCGTGCTGGTCGATTCGGTGTGGAGCTACCGGCTGCCGACGCTGGGCATCTCCGAGGGCTGGCGCTACGTGCCGGCGGTGATCGCCGGCGTGCTCATCGTGCTGTTCTCGATCGAGCACATCATCGCGCTGCTGCGCGGCACTGAAGTGGAGCCGACATGGGCGTGACCATTCTCTCGCTCAGCTTCTTCGTGCTGCTGCTGCTGGGCGTGCCGGTGGCCTTTTCCATCGGCCTCGCGAGCCTGGCGACCATCCTCTACGAAGGCCTGCCGCTGGCGGTGGGCTTCCAGCAGATGGCCTCGGGCATGAACGTGTTCTCGTTCCTCGCCATTCCGTTCTTCATATTCGCCGGCGAGCTGATGATGTACGGCGGCATTGCCGACCGCATCGTCGCCTTCGCGAAAAACCTCGTCGGCCACGTTCGCGGCGGCCTGGGGATGAGCAATGTCGTCGCGTGCACCTTGTTCGGCGGCGTGTCGGGCTCCCCGGTGGCCGACGTGTCGGCGATGGGCGCGGTGATGATCCCGATGATGAAGAAGGAGGGCTATCACGCGGACTACGCGGTCAACGTGACGACCCACGCGGCGCTGGTCGGCGCGCTGATGCCGACCTCGCACAACATGATCATCTACACGCTGTCCACCGGTGGCAAGGTGTCGATGGGCTCGCTGATCCTCGCCGGCATCATCCCGGCAGTGATCCTCACGATCTGCAACCTCGCTGCCGCCTACCTCGTGGCCGTGAAGCGCGGCTATCCCGCGGGGCGCTTCCCCGGTTGGACGGCGGTGGGCCAATCGTTCGCGCGTTCTCTGCCGGGCCTGCTGGTGGTGGTCATCATCCTGGTGGGCATCCTGGCCGGCGCCTTCACCGCCACCGAGTCGGCATCGATCGCGGTGCTCTATGCGCTGGGGCTGACGATCCTCGTCTACCGCTCGCTGACGCGCGAGCAGTTCCTGAAGGCGGCGCGCAAGGCGGTGAAGACCACCGGCGTCGTGCTGCTGCTGATCGGCATCTCGAACGTGTTCGGCTATCTGATCAGCCTGTACGGGCTGGCCGAGCTCACCGGCAAGGCCTTGTCTTCGCTGAGCTCCACGCCGTGGATCATCTTCCTGCTCGTCAACGTGATCCTGTTCCTGCTCGGCACCTTTCTCGACATGGCGGCCACCATCTTGCTGTGCACGCCGATCTTCCTGCCGATCTGCCAGCACTACGGCATGGGCTCGGTGCAGTTCGGCATCATGCTGCTGATCAACTGCGCGCTCGGCTTGAACACGCCGCCGGTGGGCACGACGCAGTTCGTCGGCTGCGCGATCGGCGAGGTGTCGGTCGGCCACGTGATGCGCACGATCTGGCCGTTCTACGGCGCACTGATCGCCGCGATGCTGCTCGTCACTTACGTGCCGGCGTTCTCGCTGTGGCTGCCGAATCTCTTCTTCAAGTGAGGCCTTCATGTTCTTCATCGCGCGGGTCGTGGCCGCGCTGGGCCTCATGACGGCCGCCGCCAGCGCCAGCGCGGGCACGGTCGTCTACGTGTCCAACGCCGACAGCCAGGAGATCTCGGTGCTGTCGCTAGATCGCGCCAGCGGCGCGGTGGCACCGTTGCAGACGCTGCCCGTCGGCGGCTCGGTGATGCCGCTGGCGCTGAGCCCCGATCGCAAGCTGCTGTACGCGGCGCTGCGCTCGCAGCCGTATCGCGTGGCCACGCTGGCCGTCGAGAATGATGGCCGCCTGCGCAAGCTCGGCGAGGCGCCGCTCGCGGACAGCATGCCCTACATCGCCACCGACCGCAGCGGCCACTGGCTGTTCGCCGCGTCCTATGGCGGGCACAAGATCAGCGTCAATGCGATCGGCAAAGACGGCCAGGTCGGCGCGGTGCAACAGCTCTTGTCCACCGCGCCGAACGCGCATTCGATCCAGGCCGATACGGCGAATCGCTTCGTGCTGGCCACCCACCTCGGCGGCGACAACGTCAGCGTGTGGCGCTTCGATGCCGAGAAGGGCCTGCTGTCGCCCAACGAGCCGCCGCTCGTCAGCACGCCGGCGAAGTCGGGCCCGCGCCACTTGCGCCTCGATGCGCGCCAGCGCTATGCCTACCTGCTGTGCGAGCTCGATGCCACGCTGCACGTGTTCAGCTACGACGCTCAGCAGGGCCGGCTGGGCGAAATTCAGTCATTGAGCGTGCTGCCGCCGGGCTTCAGCGGCAAGCCATGGGCGGCCGATCTGCAGCTCACGCCCGATGGCCGCTACCTTTACGCGTCGGAGCGCGGTTCGCACACGCTGGCGGCATTCAAGGTCGATGCCGAGCGCGGCACGCTGCAGCCGCTGGGCCATACGCCAACCGAGAAGACCCCGCGCGGCTTTGCGATCGACCCGTCGGGACGCTGGCTGCTCGCGGTGGGCCAGGAGTCGCACGCGATGTCGGTGTACGCGATCGACGCCGGCAGCGGCGCGCTAAGGCAGGTGCAGCAACTCGCGCTGGGCAAGAACCCGAACTGGGTGGAGATCGTCGACCTGCCGTGACGGCGTGAACTTTGCGGCGCCCCCGCAGTCCATGAGGGATGCACCGTCGCCAGCTCGTTGCGCTCGCGCCTGCGCTGCTTGCCGCCTCGCTCGCTCCGGCCGCCACGCCACGCCGCGCCTTTGCGCGCAGCGCCGAGGTGCTGCCGCCGATCGGCCTGGGCACCTGGCTCACCTTCAACGTCGGCGACGACAGCACCCAGCAGCAACAGCGCCGCGAGGTGCTGCAACGCTTCTTCGCCGCCGGTGGCGGCATGATCGATTCGTCGCCGATGTATGGCCGCGCCGAATGGCTGCTCGGCCAGCTGCTGCCGACCGTGCCGCATCAAGGCCGACTCATTGCAGCCAGCAAGGTGTGGACGCCATTCGACCGCTGGGGCCCGAGCCAGCTCGAGGAGTCGCTCAAGCTCTGGGGCCTGCCGCGCTTCGACGTGCTGCTGGTGCACAACCTGCTTAACTGGCGCGCGCATCTGAAGACGCTGCGCCAGTGGAAAGAGCAGGGCCGCGTGCGCTTCATCGGCATCTCCACGTCGCACGGCCGTGCTCACGACGAGGTCGAGCGGCTGTTGCGCACTGAAACGCTGGACGTGCTGCAGATCACCTACAACCTGGCTGACACGAGCGCCGAGCCCTTGCTCGAGCTGGCGGCCGAGCGCGGCATGGGGGTCGTGATCAACCGGCCACTCGACGGCGGTGCCTTGTTCGACCGCGTCAGCGGGCGTACGCTGCCCGAGTGGGCCGCAGAGTTCGATGCGCACAGCTGGGCGCAGTGCTTCCTCAAGTGGGTGGTGTCGCACTCCGCCGTGAGCTGCGCCATCCCTGCCACGCGCGTGCCAGCGCACCTGGACGACAACATGGCTGCCGGCCGCGGGCGCATGCCCGATGCGGCGCAGCGGCGGCGCCTGCAGGCCTGGATCGCGCAGGCCTGACGAAACGATGCTGAAGACCGAAGCCCCGAGCGACAAGCACCCCGAGCTCGACCTCTATGCGGTCGACGAGCTGGTCGACGCCTTCATCGAAGACCAAGCGCACGCGCTGGCGGCCGTGCGCGGGGCTGCCGATGACATCGCGCACGCGGTGGCGGCCGCCGTCGAGCGCCTGCAGGAAGCGGGGCGCCTCATCTATGTCGGCGCGGGCACGTCGGGGCGCATCGGCGTGCTCGACAGCGTCGAGCTCTTTCCCACCTTCTCGTGGCCGCGCTCGCGCGCCGTGTCGCTGCTGGCCGGCGGACGCGCGGCCTTGTTCGAGGCGGTGGAGGGCGCAGAAGACAGCGCCGAGCAGGGCGAGCGCGACCTGCGCGCCATCGGCGTCGCCGCGCACGACGTGGTGATCCTCCTTGCTGCGTCGGGCACCACGCCTTTCGTGCTGGGCGCGCTGAACGCAGCGCGCGTCGCCGGTGCATTGACCATCGCGATCGCCAACAACCCCCAGGCACCGCTGACGCAGCATGCCGACATCGCGATCACGCTGGACACCGGCAGCGAGCTCATCTCCGGCAGCACGCGGCTGAAGGCTGGCACCGCACAGAAGATCGCGCTGAACACCTTGTCCAGCGCGATCATGGTTCGGCTGAACAAGGTCTACGGCAACCTGATGGTCGATCTGCACCCGACCAACGAGAAGCTCTTCCGCCGCGCGGTGAGCCTCACGATGCAGGCCACGCAGGCTGATGAAGAGACGGCGCGCCGCATGCTCGCCGCCTGCGGCTATCGCGTGAAGGTGGCCATCGTCGCGCTCGCGCGGCGGCTCGACGTGACCGGCGCCGAGGCGCGGCTCATCGCCGCCAAGGGCAGCGTGCGCGAGGCGCTGGCGGAGTGACGGCACCCGGTCGCGGAATACGGCGACCACCCTCCCAGGTCCACGCAGGGGCCCCTTCGTGGCCCGTGGTGCCACCGGGCTTGGGACGGCCCGGCGCTCCGGCGGCTAGGCGGTGGCAGTCCTGAACACGGCGACGGCCTGGCTCAGGCGGTCGGCCTGCTGCTTCAGACTATCCGCCGCGGCGGCGGACTGCTCCACCAGCGCGGCGTTCTGCTGCGTCATCTCGTCGAGCTGGCCCACCGCGACGTTGACCTGGCCGAGGCCCTCGGTCTGCTCGCGTG
>VBDL01000292.1 GCA_005884255.1 Betaproteobacteria bacterium
GCTTCAAAAGGCGTGGGGAAACGAGAGACGGATCAGTCGCAGTCTACGATTCAGACCAACACAGAGCCAGTACACTTAAGTCTCACATTCTTCGATCTGTATTGGTCGCACCGCCAGCACATGAACGCCGCACTCGCGCCCACGCCCGCCTTGTCGAGGGGCGCCGACACCACGCTCACCGACCAGCTGTCGGCCCGCTTTTCCGAGCGCATCCGGCAGCGCCTGCTCGCGCCGGGCACGCGCTTGCCGTCGGTGCGCGAGTGCGCGCGGCGGCACGGCGTCAGTGCCTACACCGTGGTCGCCGCCTACGACCAGTTGCTCGCCCAGGGGCTGGTCGAGGCGCGCCGCCAGCGCGGCTTCTTCGTGCGCGAGACGGCGAGCGAGCCGGCGCGCGCAGCCGCCGTCAACACGGTGCGCACGCCGCTGCCGATCAGCGCGACCACGCTGATGCGCGGCATGTTCCAGCCGCCCGGCGCCCTGCCGATGCCCGGGCTCGGCACCTTGCCGGTCGAGTGGCTCGATTTGCCGATGCTCAGCAGGGCGCTGCGACGCGTCAGCTCGGGCGCGCAGCTCGGGCCCCTCACCTTGCAGTACGGCGAGCCGGCCGGCGACCTGCGGCTGCGCCGCGTGCTCGCGACGCGACTGGCCGACCACGGCGTCGTCGCGTCGGCCGAGCAGATCGTCACCACCATCGGTGCGACCCATGCGCTCGACGTGGTGACGCGCAGCCTGGTGCGCGCCGGCGATTGCGTGCTGGTCGACGAGCCCGGCTGGTCGGTCGAATACGCGCGCCTGGCCGCGCTGGGCCTGCGCGTGCTGCCGGTGCCGCGCGGCGAGGACGGCCCCGACCTCGCGGTGATGCAACGCCTGATCGAGCAGCACCATCCGCGCCTGTACGTGACCGTGTCGGTGCTGCACAACCCGACCGGCGCGTCGCTGTCGCTCGGCGTCGCCCACCGCCTGCTCAAGCTCGCACAGGCCCACGACCTGCACATCGTCGAGGACGACAGCTACGCCCACCTCGCGCCGCCACATCTGCCGCGAATGGCGGCACTCGATGCGCTGGAGCGCACGATCTACGTCTCCGGCTTCTCGAAGATCCTGGCGCCGAACTGGCGCGTCGGCTACATCGCCGCGCCAGCGTCGCTGGTCGATCGGCTGGTCGACACCAAGCTCTTGACCACGCTGACCACCCCCGGCTTGACCGAGCAGGCGCTGGCGCACTGCCTGGAGCATGGGCTGCTGCGGCGCCACGCCGAGCGGGTGATGCTCAAGCTCGACGCAGCCCGCGCACGCTCGGTCAAGCTCGCCGAAAGCCATGGCTGCCGCTTTGCGTCGCCACCGCGCGGACTGTTCGGCTGGGTCGATGTCGGTGTGGACACCGAACGGCTGGCACGGGTGATGCTCGACGACGGCTGGCTGTTGGCGCCCGGAGCACTGTTTCATGCCACTCACCGCCCGACGACGCTGATGCGAATCAATTTCGCGACCACCCAGGACGCCCGCTTCTGGCGCGCACTGGCCCATGCGCGTGCCGGACTTTGACCCCACGGCCGCTGGTTGCATTGGCGACAGCGCGGTCAAGACGCTACAGTTCGTGACATGTGAAAGTGCGCGCAAACTCGGTGACCATGTTTGAGACCACGATCCCCTTCGGCGAGCCTGAGCTGATGCGCGCAAGCGCATACCGGCTCTACCTGAAGGAGCTGGAAGCCGAGGCAGCGCAAAGCGGCGTCAGCTCGCGCATTTCATCGCTCAGCCCGTCGCTGCGCGCGGATTTGTACCGCTTCGAAGCAGGCGGCGGCGCGTCCGAGGTGCTCGAGGTGCTGGCCGCCTGCGTGCGCCACGCCAAGCGGGTGACGATCCAGCTGCAATTCGGCGAGCGGGTCGTCCCGCTGACCGTCTTCCCGGAAGAGCGACTCGTCCATTGCCCGGTACCGATCGACCAGTTGCTCGGCCCGGCACTGACCGAATTGCAGGTGATGCACGTCGAGCCGGCGCTGCTGCGCCCGCCCGGTGACGAAGACACCACGCTGGTCGGCGAGCCGCGGCTGCATTCGCCGCTCACGCCGCTGATGTGGGAGCTGGCAATGCGCGGCGCGCGCAAGGAGCTGCTGCCGGAAATCGCCGGCCCTGCGGTGTATCGGGTCACGCCGGGGCTCGAGCTGGGCGGCTTGCACTTGAGCGGCGCCTTGCTCGCCGCCGTCTACCGGCTGCGCCACGAGGGCAGCAACCTGCGTGACATGGCCGAGTGGCCCGGCTTCGACCGCGAACGCGCCGCGCGGCTGCTCAACGCGCTGTACCTGCAAGCCGGCTTGATGGTGAGCCGCTCGCACCCGGACGCGGTCAGCGAGAGTTGGTTCGGCGGGCTCGGCCGCTGAACGCTCCAGCGTTCAACGCGCCGACAAACTCTCCCAGCGCTCCAGCGCCGCCATCAATTCATCGTCGATCTGTGCATAGCGCACCTGCGCTTCGGCCGCCCGCTTGGGCTCGCTGGCATAGAGCTCGGCTTTCGCGAGCAAGTCGCCGAGCTCTTTCTGCTCGGCCTCCATCGCTTCGATCAGCGCCGGCAATTCGTCGAGCTCGCGCTGCTCCTTGTAGCTGAGCTTGCGCGGCTTCGCGGCAGGCTCTTTCGCCGCGGCCGGTGCGGCAGCCGGCTTGACCGGTGCGCCCTTGGGCGCGGACCGCTCGCGCAGGCCGCGCGCGCGCTGGCGCTGTTGCTGCCAGTCTTCGTAGCCGCCTTCGTATTCGCGCCACAGGCCCGGCGCCTCATCGCCTTCCCAGGCGATCGTGCTGGTCACCACGTTGTCGAGAAAACGCCGGTCATGGCTGACCAGGAAAACCGTGCCGGCGTAGTTCTGCAGCAGCTCCTCGAGCAGCTCGAGCGTGTCGATGTCGAGGTCGTTGGTCGGCTCGTCGAGCACCAGCACGTTGGCCGGCAGCGCGAACAGCCGCGCCAGCAGCAGGCGGTTGCGCTCGCCGCCGCTGAGCGTGCGAACCGGCGAGTTGGCGCGCGCCGGCGAGAACAGGAAGTCGTTGAGGTAGCTCATCACATGCTTGCGTGAGCCGTTGAACTCGACCCATTCGCTGCCGGGGCTGATGGTGTCGGCGAGCGTCGCATCGAGGTCGAGCTTGCTGCGCATCTGGTCGAAGTAGGCGACGTCGAGCCGCGTGCCCCGGCGCACGCTGCCGGCGGCCGGCTGCAGCTCGCCGAGGATGAGTTTGAGCAGCGTTGTCTTGCCGGAGCCGTTCGGGCCGATCAGGCCGACCTTGTCGCCGCGCAGGATGGTCGCGTTGAAGCCCTCGACGATGAGCTTGTCACCGAAGCGCATGCCCACGTCGCGCAACTCGGCGACGATCTTGCCGCTGGGGACACCCGAGTCGACCTCCAGCCGCACCTGGCCGAGCGAGTCGCGCCGGGCCTGGCGCTGCGCGCGCAGCGCCTGCAGGCGCTGCACCCGGCTCACGCTGCGGGTACGGCGCGCCTCGACGCCCTTGCGGACCCAGACCTCTTCCTGCGCCAGCAGCTTGTCGGCACGCGCGTTGGCGAGCGCCTCGGCCGCGAGCTGCTCCTCTTTCATGCGCTCGTAGGCGCTGAAGTTGCCCGGGTAGCTGCGGATCACGCCGCGGTCGAGCTCGAGGATGCGGGTGGCCACGCCGTCGAGGAAGGCGCGGTCGTGGGTGATCAGCATCACGCTGCCGGCCAAGCCGCGCAGCAGCTCTTCGAGCCAGGCGATCGAGTCGAGGTCGAGGTGGTTGGTCGGCTCGTCGAGCAGCAGCACGTCGGGCACCGCGACCAGCGCCTGTGCCAGCGCGACCCGCTTGGCGGTGCCGCCCGACAGCTCGGCGATGCGCCGGCTGCCGTCGAGGTGGAGC
>VBDL01000293.1:0-8115 GCA_005884255.1 Betaproteobacteria bacterium
TCGCGAAGTGCACCGCGGTGAGGTCGACGCTGACCGGCACCGCAGCCTGCGCCCAGTGCCGGCCGTTGTCGTCGGACACGAGAATGTGCCCGCGCTGCCCCACCGCGACGAGTCGTGGCCCCGCGCTCGCGACGGCGAACAGCGGGCTGCTCGCCGCGAGCCGGCTGACCTGGGCCGGTTGCTGCAACGGATCGGCGGGCGCCGCATGCACGGCGCTCGCGCCCCCGAGCAGGAACGAACAACACAGCCCTATGAAGCCGAAGGTCCCGCGCCACCAAGCGGCCACCGCGGATCCGGCTCCGCCGGTCCGCTGGTGGCGCCCCCTTGAGGGGGCGGCCGAAGGCCGTAGGGGGTGGGTCATCTAATACCGGCTCCTGCCATCGCATCGGGCGTGAAGTACGAGGAGGGGCGCTGTTTGCCGACCGTGCGGCCGCCGGTTTCCGCGGTGTGCGTCAGGAAGGCGTACAGGCCGTTGATCAGGTCGTAGGTGAAGGTGGACCCGAGCTGCGGCGCCGGGATGTCGTAGGCGGGCGTCGACATGCCGTACTTGCCGCGCCAGATCTTGCCGCTCGCATCGTAGAGGTCGACCATGCCGCCCGCCCAGTCCTCGTCCCAGTAGAAGACACGCTTGCTGTAGATGTGCCGCTTGCCCGGCTTCAGCGTGCCCTCGACCACCCAGGCGCGGTGCAGCTCCCAGCGCACCTTGTCGGGGTTGATGAAGTTGGGCTTGAGCAGCTCGTCCGCCTTGGCCAGCTGCAGCTGGTAGTTGTTGTACGGCATGATCATCTCCTTCTTGCCCACGAGCTTGAAGTCGAAGCGATCGAGCTTGCCGGAAAACAGCGTGCTGTCGTCGAAGGTCTCGACGCCGCCCGACGAGTCGGTGGGCGTGTCGTAGGCGAAGTCGGGCGCCACGCGCACGCGGCGCTGGCCCGGCGAGTAGGTCCATGCGCGTCGCCCCGTCGCCACCGGGTTCAGATAGTCGTAGTAGGTGTTGATCACGCCGACCGAGCGCGTCATCAGCTTGTCCGAGCGAACGCGGTAGAAGATTTCGGGGGTGCTCGTGTTGTCGAGGTAGTAGGGCCACTCCTGCTGCGCGGTGAAGTCGTCGGTCATCGTGGCACGGCCCGAGCTGTCGACGAGGTAGGTCTTCGCGCGGAAATCGTAGTAGTAGCCCTGGAAGCGCACCAGGTGGTCCCACATCATCTCGTCGCCGTTCTTCGGAACGGGGAACGGAATGCCGCCGCGGCATTCGGGAATGAGGGCGAGGCCGTTCTCGATGGCCTTGCAGCGCGTCGCGTTCTTCACCGTGTTGTCGAGCACCGTCTTCGGGAAGGCCACGCTGCGGCGTGTCGGGTACACGTCCATGCGGTAGTCGGGGTACTTCTTGAACAAGGCCCGCGTCGCCTCCGACAGCTTGTCCGCGTACTGGTCGACGTTCTTCGCCGTGATCGTGAACAGCGGCTTGTCCTGCGTGAACGGATCGGGCAGCAGGCCGCTGCCCTTGGCGTAGCCTGGCGGCGGTGTCGTCACGCCACCGGTGTACTCCGGGATGCTGCCGTCCTTGTTGCCCGCCTTCTCGGCGCCGAAGGGCGTCAGGGTCGTGCCGAGCTGCTTGGCCTCTTCGTCGCTGACGGCGGCGAGGCTGACGAGGTGGGCACTGCCGATGGCCACGGCCACCGCGATCTTGCGCATGTTGCTCATGAGTCTTGTCTCCTGAACCTCAGAAGCTGGTTCTGAACGAGAGCGAAAGCAGGCCGCGGTCGCGGTACAGCGGGCCGTTGCCGACCGTCACGATGCTGCCGTTGTCGCGGTACTTGCCGAGGAAGTCGCTGTAGTTCACAGCGAAGGTGTATTTCGAGAGGTAGTCCAGCTGCAAGCCCAGACTGTAGTTGCCGGCGCCCTGGTTGCCGCCGCTCAGCGTGGCGGCGTTGCCCTTGATGCCCATCTGGAAGAACAGCGGAATCGTCAGGTCGCCGCCGGGGATCACCTGTAGCACCTTCGGCGCGAACAGCAGCGACACGCCGGCGTAGTTCTTCGTCGCGCACGAGAACCCTGCCGCCGCCGCCGAGCAGCCGGGGAAGCCTTCGGCATTGAAGAAGTTCGGGTTGCTGCGCACCTTGCTCCAGCGGCTGAAGGCGAGCTCGGCCACCGCGGTGTAGGGCATGCGGGCGCTGAGGTTGCCGAGCGTCGTGGCATTGACGAAGGCATGGTACGAGTCGCCGCGTGGCCCTTCGAGCGTGACCGGGTCGATGGCGTTGTTGATGAACGCGGTGTTCTTGCGCATCGACACTTCGCCGGCGACCGCCCGGCGGCTTCTATCGCCTGGTCTACGCCAAGGGCACCGAGGTGCTCGGTGTCGGCGTGAACAAGAACATCGGCGGCTTCGCGGTCGCCGGCGAAGTGTCGATGCGCAAGAACACCGCGTTCATCAACAACGCCATCGACCCGGTCACGCTCGAAGGGCCGCGCGGCGCACCGACAGCGTCGGGGACAGCGAGAACTTGTCCGGGCCGTAGAAGAGGAAGTCGGCCGCACCGTAGTAGGTGCCGCCCTCGGGCAGGCGGTTCGGCTGCCAGTCGAGAAAGTACTGCCCCGCCACGGCCAGCGTGTCGGTGATCTGCAGCTGCGCCGACAGCTGGTTCAGCGGCAGCACGGTTTCCTTGGCCTCGACGCCGGGGCTCGCGAGCGACTTGCGGCTGTCGTTGGGCATCTGCGAATAGGCGACGCTGTGGTTGGCATTGAAGGCCACATCGCCCCAGAAGATCGAGTGCTTGCCGGCCTTCAGCCGCAGCGTGCTCGAGCCGATGTCGAAGTTGCCGAACACGAACGCATCGAGGAACTCGCCCGACGGACCGCGATAGAAG
The DNA here is from genome assembly GCA_005884255.1 of Betaproteobacteria bacterium. Lineage (GTDB taxonomy): Bacteria > Pseudomonadota > Gammaproteobacteria > Burkholderiales > Burkholderiaceae_C > VBDL01. The sequence goes on from VBDL01000293.1 coordinate 2,865, forward strand.
CGCTTCGTGAACGAGGAGTAGCGGTTGTTGTCGTAGCTGCCGCGTGCCTCGAGGCCGGGAGCGGTCTTGACGCTGTCGTCGTGGTAGCCCTGGTCGTACCACGCCGCCGCGCTGACGCGAAAGCCCATGCGGCTCTTGTAGACGAGGTCGAACTCCGACAGCAGGTGGATGCGGTTGTTGACGACGTCGCCGCGGTCGAACTTGTTGTCGGACTCGTCGCTGTTCGGCGCATTGGCGATCTTCGGATCCTTGCCGTCTGTGCGCACGCTCACGTTGTAGCGCACGGTGTTGTCCCAGCGCGCGGTGAGGTCCGGGTTGCCGGTCCCGATTTCGATGGCGTGCGCGCCGTTGGCCGCGCCCAACGCGGCCAGCGCGCCGGCCAGCAGGCTCGGGGTGGCGAGGCGTGAAGGCAGGCCACGCCGATGGGATTCGTCTCGTCTCACTGCATGTCTCCTCGTTCTACATAGTTATCTAGGTTAGCGTAGTGAACTCGCCAGCTCCACAGGGGTTTGCACTAGGACTCAGCCTTCATCGTTGACCCAGCGCACGAATCGCTGCAGCGGCTGGAAGCCATCGTGCGACAGCCCGGGCTCGAACGCGATCGCCTTGCCGAGCTCCACCACGCGCTGCGCGCCGGCGGCGGCGAGCGCATCGCGCAGCTCGGCCTTGCGCGAGGGCGGATACACGCCCACGGTCTGCGTCGCGACGTTGGCGTGGCGCACTGCGGCGGCCAGGCTCGCGACGGGCACCACGTTGACGACGCGGCCATCGGGATGGAAGTCCACCGGCTCCTCCGAGCGGATCACCACGCCGCGGCCTTCATAGCCGCCCCACACGCGGTACTCCGGCTCGATGTCGCGCAGGCCGTCGATCTCGTCGCGCAGCTCGCTAGGCAGCGGGTTGCCGCAGGCCGACGCAGTCTCGCGCTCGACGCCCAGGCGCAGTTGCAGCAGCGCGCAGTAGCGATCGACCTGCTCGACGTGGAGGCGCAGGCCTGCTGGTTCATGATCGTCGCATCGGCGGCGGCGCGCTCGGCCACGTCGGCCAGCACGGTGTCGGACTCGAACGCCTCGCGGCCGATCAGCGAGATTGAGGTCTTGGGGTCGAAGGCCACCAGCTCGAAGCCCGGCCCGATGTACTGGCGGGCGCTGCGGATCGTGCTGTCGCCACCCCAGGCCACCAGCTTGTCGAAGAACTGCGGGCGGAACAGCAGGCCCTCGACCTTGGCATCACCGCCGCGCCAGTAGGCGGCGGAGAACGAGCGCGTGAGCGGGTGACCGGGCGCCACCGCGGCCATCGCACGCAGGATGGCGGTGGCGGAGAACAGGTCGTTGGACGGCAGCTTCAGCAGGTGCACGCCCTTGGTCAATGCGCCGCGCGCCACCGACACCGCGGCCACGCCGGGCGCATTGCCGGCGATCACGTGGATCAGGCGCGGCGGGAAGGCGTCGCGCCAGCCATCGATCACGTCCGCACCACCCAGTTCCTGGTCGACCTGGAACTGCAGGCCGCGGCGGTTGAAGACGCGGCCGAGCGATGCATACGAGCGCTCCAGCACGTCGCGCGGCAGCGGGCTGGTGCGCGCGCTGAAGTCCAGCGCCTGGGCCAGCAGGCCGTCGGGGTCGCGCGTCAGCCGCTCGCCGGTCTGCACCAGTACGTCGATGATTTCCGCGAGCGGCACGTCGAAGGCCGGGCCGGGTTCGCTGCGCGGCCACACGAGCTCGTCGAGGTTCAGCGCGGGCGTCGCGAAGCGGGTGTAGTCGGTGTCGGTGCCGGTGACCGTGCGGCCCTTGATCACATGGCACACCGGAACGGCGGCGTTGAGAACACTGTTCATGCGTTGATCGCTCCGCGGATGTAGCCGTCGATGGTGCCGGCGCAGCCGATGTGGTCGTCCTCGCCGGCCGACGCAAAGCGCGAGATGGTGTCGAGCAGCGTCGGACCGTGGCGGCCGCAGGGGCAGCGCGGCTTGAAGTCGACCGTGACCTTGTCGCCGGTGATCAGGCCGCCCCAGCGGCCCTCGTACAGCAGGTCGACGAAGCCGAAGCGGCCCTCGACCAGGCCATCCTCGCCATCGGCTTCGGTGAGCAGGCGTTCGCCGGCGCGGTCGAGAATGAGCCAGATGAGCCCCGGCGCACGGTGGTAGCGCCCGGCCTCGCAGCGCGGCATCACCTGCGCGAGCTCGGTCATGCCGTAGGCGCCGGGGCGGATCACCGCGCCGTAGAAGCGGTCGACCTGTTCCTTGTAGTCGGGAGGCAGCGGCACGCCCTTCACGCCGCCGCCGGCGGTGACGACGCTTTGCGGATGGAACTCGCCGTCGCCGATGCTGCGCTCGCGCGCCCGCGCGATCAGCGCCATGTGCTGCGCCCACATGCCCGACAGCATGATCGGCTCGTGCCGGTGGTCGAGGATGGTGTCGGCCAGCCGGCGCAACGCGGCCTGGCCCTCCACGCCCTTGCGCCGCGCCTCGTCCTCGAAGGCGGCAATCTGCTGCGGCGTGGCGGTGCCATCGGACATCTGCCGGCGCATCGCGGCCATGCGGCTCACGTCGGCGATGCGCAGCGGCTCGTCGCCGAGTGAAAAGGTGGCGCCCGGCCGGCCCCAGTTGGCGGCATTGATGGTGGCGGCCTCGATCGCGCTGTTCGGGCCCTGGATCGGGCCTAGCCAGAACACCGGGCGCGCGTCGGCCGGATCGGTGCTCGGCCTCGCCAGCGGCCACGCGACGCTGTGGCGGAAGTGACGCTGCTTCATCGCCCGATCGCCGAGCGTCTGATTCAGGAACGAGCATTTGCCTGACGAGCCGCTGGTCGCGAGCACGCGGTGCCCGGCGTCCCACAGGCGGGCGATCCAGTCGTCCACGTCCGTCACGCCGCTGACGTCGACGCCGCTCACGTCCTCGACCGACAGCGTGTTGAGCCAGCGCAGCATGCGATCCCAGCGCCCTTGCTCGACGAAGGAGGGCGGATACGACTTGTAGACGGTGTGCGCGAACAGCAGCGGCACGAGATCGGCGAGCGAACCGATGCACGTGATGCCCGCCTCCTCGGCCAGCCGCGCCAGCAGCGGGATCTGCGTGCGTCGCTCCTCGAACAGCTCCTGCGCGGCACGCAGCTGCAACGCAGCGATGTCGGACGCCGGCTGGTCGTAGGCGGTGTCCGGGTCGACGATCATCTCGAGCAGTTGGTGGCGAATCGGTGTCATGGCTACATATCTATCTAAGTTTCCTAAGTCTAGTGACTAAGGCCGCGCCGCGCATCCCATTTGCCTCAGGGATGACCCCTAGATATACAACCTAGTTAGCGATGTTACGCTGCGCACGACGATGAACCCGACCCTGAAACCGGCAAGTACGATGCAGCGGGACACTGCTGCAGGGCCTGCGATGAGCGAATCGACCCGCGTGATTTATGTGCTGACCAGCGGCCTCGACATTGGCTCGCCGATCGCGGCCAGCCTGGCCGCGCGCGGTGCCCGCGTGGCCTGGCTGAGCGACGGCACGGATGCACCGGCGGTCGATGTCGACGAGCGCGTCACCCGCATCGCGGCGAGCTTCGCGTCGCGAGCCGAATTGGAGCTGGCGTTTGCCGCCGCGGCGGAGTGCGTTGGCGCGCCGGACCAGGTGGTGGTCAGCGCGCTGCCGCCGAGCGCGCTCGTCGCGCGGGACATCACCGCGGTCACCGACGAGGTCTGGCGAGCATCGTGCGCCGGCGCGATGAAGAGCGTGCTCCACGCCTTGCAAGCAGGCCACACGCAACTGTGCGAGCGCGGCGGCTCGGTGGTCGTGATCGGCCCGTCGCTGTCGCTGGCCGGTGCGCCGCAACTGGTGCCCTTGTCGGCGGCGGTGGAAGGGCAGCGCGGGCTCGTCAAGTCGACCGCGCGCCAATGGGGCCGGCGCGGCCTCACCGTGAACTGGGTCGCCGCGGCGCCGCGTGCGCTGTCTTCGCTGTTCGATGTGCTGCCGTTGCCGAGCAAGCCCGATCCCGTGCCCATCGCATTCGGCCGGCCGCTGGACCTCGGCTCCGAGATTGCGCCGGTGATCGAGTTTCTCGGCAGCGCCGCCGGACGCGCGCTGACCGGCGCCACGCTGCTGCTCGACGGCGGCGAATGGATGGTGCCATGAACGGACTCCTGCAAGGCCGAACCGCGCTCGTCACCGGTGCCGGCGGCGGCATCGGGCGCGGGCTCGCGCAGGCGCTGGCCGCCGCGGGCGCCAACGTGCTGATCGCGGCGCGTCGCCAATCCACCGGCAACGAGACACAGGCGCTGATCGAGGCCGAGGGCGGCGTCGCGCTGTGTTTGCAGGCCGACGTGGCGCGACGCGCCGATGTCGACGCTGCGGTGGCCGCCGCGATGCGCCGCTACGGCGGGCTCGACATCGTGATCCACAACGCCTCCAGCGGCCAGTCGGGGGCGCCGACGAAGTGCGAGGAGATCACCGACGCGCAATGGGACGAGCAGCACGCGATCGCGCTCGATGCTGCGTACTACCTCGCGCAGGCCGCGTTCGCGCCGTTGCGTGCGAGCTCGCGCGGCCGCTTCGTGATCCTCACGTCGGCGCAGGCGCTGCACGGCGGCGCGATGAACCCGATCTACGCCGCACTGAAGAGCGCGCAGCGCGGCATGGTGAAGGCGCTGGCGCGCGAATGGGGGCCGCACGGCATCACGGTCAACGGCATTGCGCCGGCGGCGGCGACCGAGGCCACGCAGGCCCATTTCGAGCGCCATCCGCAATTGCGCGAGCAGATCCTGGCGACGATTCCGCTGCGCCGGCTCGGCGACATGCGCGTCGACATCGGCGGCGCGGTCGTTGCGCTGTGCAGCGACGAGATGCGCTTCGTCACCGGGCAGGTGCTGCCGGTGGACGGCGGCGCCTACACGGCGCTATGACGGCCTGACGGCCACGAGGAGACACGCATGGGACGCCTGCAGGACAAGGTCGCCATCGTCACCGGCGCGGCAGCCGGCATCGGGCGCGCGAGCGCCGTGCTGATGGCGCGCGAAGGCGCGCGCGTCGTGGTGGCCGACGTGAACATCGAGGCGGCGCAGATGGTCGCCGGCGAGATCGAGGCCACCGGCGGCCGCGCGCTGGCGGTGTGCCTCGATGCGCTGGACGACAAGTCCATCGAGGCGATGGTGCGCCACGCGCATGAAGCCTTCGGGGCGCTGCATGTGCTGCACAACAACGTCGGCGGCACCGACGTGTCGCGCGACAACGGCGTGGTGGAAATGGACTGGAGCTACTGGGACACGG
>VBDL01000293.1:8125-8616 GCA_005884255.1 Betaproteobacteria bacterium
CTGATGCTTGCCAGCGGCGGCGGTGCCATCGTCAACACGAGCTCGATGGTGGCGCTCAAAGGCGACATGCGGCCGACCGCCTACGCCGCCGCCAAGGGTGGCATTCTCACGTTCACCCGCTTCGTCGCCACGCAGTACGGCCGCCGCGGCATCCGTTGCAATGCGATCGCGCCCGGCCTCATCCTCACGCCGCGCGCGACGCCGCGGCCGCAGGCGGTGCTCGATGCCTTCGCGCGGCACACGCTGGCGCCGCGGCACGGGCAACCTGAAGACGTGGCCTATGCGGCGCTTTTTCTTGCGAGCGACGAAGCACGCTTCATCAATGGCCAGGTTCTCGAGGTGGACGGCGGCGTGAGCGCGCATCACCCGACAGTGGCGGATCTCTGACGTCGTCACGGCCGATGAATCGGGCAGGATCATGGGCGGCGACATCCGCGCGCAGATCCGGGCCTTCCTGGAGGAGATCCAGGTCCGCTGGAGGCGTGGGCGGG
>VBDL01000294.1 GCA_005884255.1 Betaproteobacteria bacterium
CAAGCTCGATGCTTGGGAGCGCCTGCGCCGCGGCGACCCGTTGGACGAGCCGTCGCTGAGCGCTCTGCAGGCCGACGGCGCGATCGACGTCGCCGCCGTGTTGCTGATCGCGGTGCAGCGCGCATTCGCAGAAGGTGACCTCGCGCGCGTGTGCAGCAGCCTGGCGCTGGCGCTTGCGCTGTCGGATGAGTTGACGCCGGAGCTCGCCGAATCGGTGGCCGCCGCGGTGCGCCTGGCCGGAGCGAAGGGCGAGGCGGTGCAAGGCATCGCCGCCGAGGCGCTGATCGACAGCCTCGACCAGCGCGCAGCCCAAGGCGACCGCGACGCGGCCTACGCACTGGGCCGCGGCTTCTGCGGCATCGAGTGCGGCGCATTCGGCGACGATGTGTTCGCCGAGCGGCAGAACATGCGCCGCGGCGCGGCCTTCCTGCTGCGCGCGGCCGATGGTGGCTGCGACAACGCGTGGCTGCACCTGTACCGCCTGCATGCCGACCATCGCCTGTCGGTGGCCAACCCGCAGATGGCGCGCTTCTTCCTCGAGAAGGCCGCGGCGCGCGGGCAGGCCGAGGCGCAGCGCAAGCTCGGCGCGTTGATGCTGCGCGAGTCGGCGTCGCTCGCCACCTCGGAGCAGGCCATCGACTGGCTGCACCAGGCCGCGAGCCAAGGCGATGCGCCGGCCAAGGAGCTGCTCGAATCGCTGGTGCTGCCGGTCGAGGGCCGCGACGAGGAAGCGGTCTCCGCGATCGAGCAGATCCGCCGCAGCGACCCATGGCTCGCGACGCGGCTGGAGCTGGCGCGCGAGTTCGGGCTCACGAAACTCGAGGCCTTGTGCATGGACCCGGCCGAAGGCTTGCGGCCATGGGGCATCGTCGTCGGCAAGAACCCGTTCATAGCGCAGAGCCGCTTGTCGGCGCCGCGCGCGGTGCCGGCCACCTCGGAGACTGCGCTGGCCGCCGCGCGCCAAGCGGCCTCGCTGTTCGGCCAGGCGCGCCGCGAGGCATTGGCGGTGGAAGGCGATCTGCGCCGGCGCTCGGTGCGCCAGCGCCGCGCGTTCGAGAAGCACAGCCTCGACGATGCGATGTTCTTCGCCAATGCGACGTCGATGACCTTGGAGTCGCTGCGCCTCGGGCCCAAGTGGGCCTTCCGCGCGCGCCAGCCGCTGCGCACTGCGTTGGCGAGCTAGTTACTGCGGCCGCGCCGGCGGCTCGTGATAGCTGCCGGGGCGCTGCTTGCGGATCAGCAGGTTCTTCGCCTCCCACTGCGCGCCGGCATCGAGCGCGGTGAGGTAGCGCAGCTCGCCGCCGCTTTGCACGGCGATCGGCACGCCGTTCTCGAACAGCAGCCGGTTGCCCGGCAGCCGCGGCACCTTCTCGCCCGGCGTGATGATGCCGGCGAGGTTCAACGGGTCGACGGCGGACAGCGACACGCGCTCGTGACCTTCGGACTTCGCCGTCTTGCGCAGCGCTGCCGCGGCCTCGGGCAGCGCGAACTGCTCGCCGGCGAAGCCGGTGACGAAGCGGCCGCCGCGCACCTCGCCGCGCGCTTCGAGCCGCCGATAGACGTAATGCAGATCGCGCCACGGCGGCAGGCCCGCCTCGCGCTCCAGCAGCTTGCGAAACACCACGCCGTAGCGGCGCAGCAGCACGCGCGCGATGTGCTCGACGTGCGGATCGGCGAGTGCGCCCGGTGCCTCGGGGCTCGGTCGCGGGCGGCGCGTCAGCGCCCAGCGGCCCGCATCGTTGATGCCGATGTCGTAGCTGCCATGGCGGCGACGGATGCGGCGGCGCGCTTCGGCTGGCATCACCAGCGCGCGCAGCCCGGCGAAGGAATCGCAGGTGACGAGGCCTTGCGCGACCAGCTCGCCCAAAGCCTGCTCGACCTCGGTGCCGAGCAGGCCGGCGTCATGCTGCAGGTCGGCGAAGAAGCTCGCGCCATGCGCGCGCAGCGCATCGAGCACGCGCGTGGCGCGTGACGACAGCGGCGCCTCGCCAGTCGCATCGCCGCTGGCGGCCTGCTGCCAGTGCGCCAGGGCGTCGCGCTCGCACAGCACGATCGGCGTGCCGCGGATCGGGCCGCTCCTTGCAGTCGGCTCGCCGCCGTCGCCGGGCCGCCACCAGACGACGCGGCCGGCCGCGCACAGGCGGTCGAGCATCGCCGGCTCGTAGTCGTTGATGCGTGCGCTGAGCAGATCTTCTTCCCACGCCGTGGCCGGCGCGGCGAAGCCTTCGAGCTGGCGCAGTACCGCGGCCAAGCCCGATTCGCCTTCGCGGCGCTCGTCGTCGCCCTGCGCGCCGGTGAGCTGATGCCAGCGGAACAGGAAGCGCATGAACTGCGCCGGTGACACCGGCTGCACCTCGGCACGCAGCTTGTCGCGCGTGTAGCGGTGCATGCGCGCGAGCAGTCGCCGCTCGCACCATTCTTCTGTGCCGGAGCCGCTGAAGTGGCCGCGCATCACGGCGCCTTCGGCTTCCAGCTGGACGAGGCCCATCAGCGCGTCATCGGCGCTCAAGCCCAGCGGCGCCACGAGGGCATCGGCGGTGATCGGCCCGAGCAGTTCCAGCCGGTTGCGCAGGACCTCGCGCAGCGCGTCCTCGCGGCTCGGGCGGTCTTGGCGCACCGGCGAGATCGTGAACGCGGCGTCGGGGAACAGCGCCGCGAATTCATGCAAGCGCTCAGCGGCGATCAGCAGCGTGGAGCCGGGCCCGGTCTGCAGCCGCGTGACGCGGCGCTGGGCCTCGAGCGAGGCCACCCACTCATCGGCAGCGGCCTCTGCGGCAGTGAGGAACGCATACACGACCAGCGCATCGTGCAGCTCGTCGGCATCGCCGATCTCCGGCCAGGTCTCCTCCTTCACGCGGTCGATCAGCTCAAGATCGAGCCGGCCGATGTCGGCAGCGGTCTGCAGGTCCATCCACGGCTGGATTCGAACGGCCTTGGTGCGCCGCTCCTCGGCCTCGCCATCGTCGAGGAAGGCGTAGGGCCGCGCGTTGAGGATCGCGTGCGACAGCGGCGATGGCGATGCGAGCTCGCAGCTCGTGATGCCCACGTCGCCCGCCTCGATGCGCGCCAGCAGCCGCACGAAGCCATCGACATCCATCGTCTCGTGCAGGCAGTCGCGCAAGGTCTGCAGCACCAGCGGATGCTCGGGAATCTCGCGCTCGCCGGCGACGTTCTCGGCGCACGCCAGCTGGTCGGGGAAGACGACGGTGAGCAGGTCCTGCGCGTCGGAGCGCTGGAACTGCGGCGGCACCTTCTTGCCACCGTTCATGCGGCGCACCGCGAGCGCGGCAGTGGCGTTCCAGCGCCAGCGCGTGCCGAACATCGGCGCATCGAGCAGCGCCTGGATCAGCACGTCGCGCGCGCTGGCCGACTTCAAGTAGCTCTTGACCTCGTCGAGCGCGAAGCTGTGCGTCGGCCCCAGCGACAGCACGATGCTGTCCTCCAGCGCGCTGGCCTGCAGCTCGAA
>VBDL01000295.1 GCA_005884255.1 Betaproteobacteria bacterium
CGGCTGGACCGCAGCGGCCGGGCCATGGCGGCCACGCCGGCCATGCTGATGATCGGCGCGGCCATCGGGCCCGTGCTCGGCGGCACACTGGTCAAGGCCTTCGACTATGGCAGCCTGAGTGCTGCGGCACTTTCAATCGCTGCTGTCGCGGTGTTCTGCTTCTCGCGCATTCCGTCCACCGCGGCTGCCGGTGCGCAGCAGGAGGCCCTCGCATGAAACGCTGCCGACGCTTCGTCGACCTCTCGATCTACCTCGAGAACGACGTGCTCTCCGACCCGCCGCCGCTGGCGCCGAAGATCACCTACCAGAAGCATGCGGACACGCTGCCCGAGTTCATGGCGATGCTGCCGGGAACGCAGCCCGAAGACTATCCGGATGGCGAGGCCGCGGCTGCGGAGTGGGTGACGCTGACCACGCACAACGGCACGCACCTCGATGCGCCCTGGCACTTTCATTCGACGCAGGACGCGAAGAACGGCGGCGCACGGCCCTCGATCACCATCGACCAAGTGCCGCTGGAGTGGTGTTTCCAAAGCGGCGTGAAGCTCGACTTCCGCCACTTGCCTGACGGCCACGTGGTCACCGCGGGCGAGGTCGCGGCTGAGCTCCGGCGCATCGGCCACGAGCTGCAGCCGCTGGACATCGTGGTTGTCAACACGCGAGCCGGATCGCGCTACGGTCACGCCGACTACGTGCGCGCCGGCTGCGGCATGGGCTACGAGGCAACGATGCACCTGCTGGAACGCGGCGTGCGCCTGACCGGCACCGACGCATGGAGCTGGGACGCGCCGTTCTCCTACACCGCCCAGCGCGTCGCCGAGACGGGCAACAAGGCCTTGATCTGGGGAGGCCACAAGGCCGGGCGCGACATTGGCTACTGCCATCTCGAGAAGCTGCACAACCTCGAAGCGCTGCCGCCGACCGGGTTCTTCATCAGTTGCTTCCCGCACAAGATCCGCGGCGCGTCCGCCGGCTGGACGCGCGCGGTGGCGATCTTCGAGGACTGAACGCCATGAGCTTCCCGCCCATCCACCGCGTCGTCACCGGCCACGATGACGAAGGCAAGGCCATCGTCGCGTCGGACGGTCCGCTGCCGACCGTTGTCGAGATTGCGGCGATCCCCGGCACGGTCTTCCACGAGGTGTGGAGCACGAGCGGCGCCCCCGCGCTCGTGGACAACGGCCCCGATCCCAGCACCGCTGCGCTGATGCTGCCGCCGCCGAAGCAGGGCACGCGCATCCGCTTCGTCGACATTCCGCCAGACACGACCGAATTCCTCGCACACGGCGCGTCGAAGATGAAGAACGCGTTCGCGCAGATCGGTGACGAGAAGGCGTCGACCGTGAAGGCGCAGTCGCCGCACCCGCTGATGCATCGGACCGAGTCGCTGGACTACGGCATCGTCATCGAAGGCGAGATGACGCTCGTGCTGGACGATTCGCACGTGCTGCTCAAGGTGGGCAGCGTGGTCGTGCAGCGCGGAACGAACCACGCGTGGGCCAACCGCTCGGGCAAGCCGTGCCGCATGCTTTTCATCCTGGTCGATGGACGCTACGAGGCGTCCATCGCCGCCGCCCTCGCTCGACGCTGACGCAACGAAGGAACACACCATGCGCCTAGCCACCCTGCGCGACGGCTCGCTCGACGGCTGCCTCGTCGTCGTCTCGCGCGACCTGACCCGCGCCGTTGCCGCGAGCGCCATCGCACCGAACCTGCTTGACGCGCTTCAGCGCTGGGATGCCGTGAAGCAGCGGTTGGCCGACCTGAGCGATGCGCTCGATACGGACGATGCGCTCGGCACCTTCGCCTTCGAATCCGCGCGCTGCAGCGCACCGCTGCCGCGCAGCCCGCAATGGCTGGATGGTTCCGCCTTCCTCAACCATGGCCGCTTGATGGAACGCGCGTTCAACACGCCGCCGATTCCGCACTTCGACACCGTCCCCGTCATGTATCAGGGCGCGAGCGACGACTTCCTCGGCCCCGACGACGACGTGCCGCTGCCCGCCGAAGCCGACGGCATCGATTTCGAGGGCGAGTTCGGCGTGATCTGCGTGCCCGTGCCGATGGGGGCATCGCCCGAAGCCGCGCTGGACTGCGTGCGCCTCTTCGTGCAGATCAACGGCTGGAGCCAGCGCACCCTGGGCCCGCACGAGATGGCCACCGGGTTCGGCTTCCTGCAGGCCAAGCCCTCGACGGCGTTCGCGCCGGTGGCGGTCACGCCCGACGAGCTCGGCGACGCCTGGAGCGACGGCCGCGTGCAAATGCGCCTGCACGTGCAGTGGAACGGCGAACGCTTCGGCGAACCGCATGGCGGCGAGATGAACTTCCACTTCGGCCAGCTCGTGGCGCATGCCGCGCGCACGAGGCGGCTCAGCGCGGGCACGATCGTTGGCTCGGGTACGGTTTCCAACGTGGGGCGCAGCGCGGGCTCGGCATGCATCGCCGAGCGCCGCGTGATCGAGAAGATCGACCTCGGCGCGATGCGAACCGGTTTCATGAAGTTTGGCGACCGCGTGGGCATGCAGGCGCGCTTCGACGATGGGCGCGATGGACCGTTCGGCACGATCGACCAGCGCGTCGTCGCAGCACGTTAAGCGAGATCAGACCGCATGCACGTCCTGATCACGGGCGCCAACGGCTTCGTGGGCCGCGCTCTGTCGCGCCGACTGGCGGCTGAGCGTCGACTCGCCGGCGCATCGATCGAGCGGCTCTCGCTGCTGGACCTCGCCTTCGACCATCCTCCCGCGATGCCTTTCCTTCGGCACTTGGCCGGCGACATGGCCGATGGCACATGGCTGCAGCGCGTGCTGGACGAAGCGCCGATCGACGTCATCTTCCATCTCGCCAGCATCCCCGGAGGGACGGCCGAACGGCAATACGACCTGGCCCGTCGCGTGAACCTCGACGCGACCACGACGCTGCTCGAACGAGGCAAGGCCCAGAGCGAGGCCGGCGTTCGCCCGCCGGTGTTCGTCTTCGCGAGCACGATCGCGGTGTTCGGCGCCATGCCCGCGCTCGTCACCGACGCGACCCTGCCGAGTCCGCTGATGAGCTACGGCACGCAAAAGCTGATCGGGGAGGCACTGGTGGCTGACTTCAGTCGCCGCGGCTGGGTCGACGGACGCTCGCTGCGCTTGCCCGGCGTGCTGGCGCGCCCACCCGCGCCGACGGGCCAGCTCTCGGCGTTCATGAGCGACATCATCCGCGAGCTGGCGGCGGGCCGGCCGTTCACGTGTCCCACCTCGCCGCAGGCCACGACCTGGGCCTCGTCGCTGCCCTGCGTCGTCGATAACCTCCTGCATGCAGGCATGGTGGATGCTACCGCGCTGAACGGGCAGCGGACCTTCACGCTACCCACGCTTCGCTTCTCGATGGCCGAACTG
>VBDL01000002.1 GCA_005884255.1 Betaproteobacteria bacterium
GACAGCGCATCAAGCCCCGAGAGGAAGACCTCTCGGTCAATCGGCTTGCTCCAGTACGCGTCGAAGCCGGCGGCCATGGCGCGATCGATGTCCGACTGCAGCGCGTTGGCCGACAGCACGATGGTCGTGGCGCCACCCAGCGCAGGATGCTCGCGCAGGCGACGGAGCACCTCGATGCCGTCGAGATCGGGCAGGTTCATGTCCACCAGCACGACCTCGGGCCGCAAGCGCACCGCCAATTCGACCCCGGCCTGACCATTGCACGCCGAGTGCAGCGTGACGTTCGGACGCAGCTGGGCCAATTGCTCCACCATCATCAGGTTCACGGCGCTGTCCTCGATGCATACCAGCGTCAAGGGCCGGACCGCTGTCGGCGGATGCGCGGTCACGACGGACGGCTCGTGGATCGCATCGAGCAAGTGGTCGACCTTCTCGAGCAGACGCAGGGTGTCATCGCCGTCCGACCGTTGGCCCAAACCGAGCAGCGCGTCGCGCAGCGACTCAGCCATCTTCGCTACGTGGGCGTGGCGGGCCCGGCTGGCGCTCAGCGCCGCTTCCTTGTCGCGCAGGTCGCGCTCGAGGTGCTTGCGCGGCGTCAGGTCCCAACTGACGCCATAGACACGCTCGCCGCGGCCGCCCGGGCCGGGCATGACCCGGCCGCGGATCGTGACCCAGTGTTCGCTGCCGTCGGGCCAGAGCGTGCGCAGTTCGTGCTCGAGGGGCCGCCCGCCCTCGACATGCTGTTGGATCGCCCGGCGCAGCTGACCGAGATCGACCGGCCGATGAGCGGCGGCCCACAGGTGGTTCAGCGGCCGCGTGTCGTGCGGATCGAGTCCGTGCAGGCGGTACATCTGCGCGTTCCAGTACAGCGGCTCGCCCGCGAGGCTGCACTCCCACGCGCCGAGACCAGCCGAGTCGCTGGCAAAGCGCGTGCGCGCCAGCTCCATGCGCAGTGCGTCCGACACCGAGCGCTTGTCGGTGATGTCGGCCATCGTTCCGCACAGGACCATGCCTTCCGGACGCTCGGCGTAGTGCCCCGAGATCGTGAGGAAGCGCACCTTGCCGTCGCCGCGCACGATGCGGCAGTGGTCGGTGTAGGGCTTGTGCTGAACATGCGCCTTTGCCGACAGCGCGGCGCGCAAGCGGGAGCGGTCATCGGGATGCACGTACTCCTCGACCCACGCGGAGTAGGTCGGGGTGCCTCGCGCCGACTCGCGGCCATGCAAGGCGAACACTCCGGCATCCCATTCGGCGTGGCCGCTGGACGGGTCGAGCGTCCAGCAGCCGATACCGGCCATCGTCTCGATCTCGGCTGCCCGCCGGGAGGACGCCCGCGCCTCCTCGCTCAAGCGCACGTTGTCGCCGATGTCCAGCGCAACGCCGATGAGCTCGGTCGGCTGCCCCTGCGCATTGCGGCGCGCCACGCGGCGGGTCAGCAGGGGGCGGTAGGGCGCGCCCTCGGTGTAGCGGTAGCGCAGCACCGCGTCGATGACCGCCTCGCCCGCGAGCGCGCGCTGATTGGCCTGCAAGGCCAGCGGACGATCGTCCGGGTGATATTGCGACAGCACCCATTCGTGGTCGAAACCCTCATCCGTCACATCGCGCTGCATGCGATCGAAGCACACCTGATTGCCGTAGATCTTGCCGCTGGCCAGGTCGAGGCGCCACACGGCGACGTTGGCCATCACCAGGGCATGGCGGGCCTCCTCGGCGGCCGCGCGCTGCGCGAGATAGTTCGAGATCGTCTCGGTGTCATCGACGGTGACGCCCAGCATCTGGCGCAACTGGCCGTCGGGCCCGGGGATGAGCTGCACCATCGCATGCAGATAGCGCAAACCGCCATCGGGCAGCTCGACGCGGAAGCGCTCGTCCGTGTAGCCGGCTAGATTGGCTCCCGGCGCCAAGCGCGCGAGCATGTGCGGCCGGTCGTCGGGGTGGATACGCTGGAAGGCGTCGCGAATGTGAGGGGTGCCGGCCGCGGGGTCGAAACCCCACAGGCGGAACGTGTTGCGATCCCAGCGGCCCTCACCGGTGCGCAGGTCGCGCACGAACATCCCGACCCGACCCGACTGCCGCAGGATGTCCACGCGCTCCAGCAGATCTTCGGGTGTGGGGGTGTACAGCTCGTCGGGCAGGCACCACGCCAGCCAACCCTCGGACCAGGGCATGGAATGCCAGCGCAGTGCGGAGCGTTTGGCATCGAGCGGCGTCGCGCCGACAGCACCGGCCGCTGCGGCAGCGCTGCGGCGACCGACGTCGCGGGCGACGCGCCCGAGTACGTCCGCCGAGACGGCGCTGTCGTGGGCCCACTGCCGAGCCGCGTCGTTGAGCTCCCACTCGAAGTCTGCCGACCGCGGCCTCACATACAACGCCGGCGCCGGTGACGCCATCCACCAAGGCTGATCCATCCGCCTTTCCCCTCTCAACGACCGCGGGCTCGCAGTCTACGTGGGCCCGGTGCCGGGTGCCAACCCGTGTCGATGCCGCGGAGGTGCGTGCACAACTTCGCGAATCTTCGGGTTGAGCGGCGCGGGGTTTTGCAGTACCACACGCCGGGCAACTGGCGGCCAGGAGCCGGCATTGACGAACGGCTGCTGTCAGGAAGGCAGTTCCCTTGGGTATCAGCTCTCGCCACGCCCTATATCAATAATGGGGGTGTTACGAGGATGAGCGGGCCTCTCGAGCGGGTGCGCCGCCACCGAGCATCGCCGTGATCACGCGCTCACGCGAGTTTTCGATGTGCTCGGCCACCGCGTCAACAGCCCTGCGCTCGTCGCGAGCGCGCAGTGCGTCGATGAATTTCAGATGCTCCTGCATTGCGGGAACCACCCGCATCGGCCGCACCTGGTCCGCGTCGAGCCGGATCAGGCGCACATGTAGGCTGTTGACGCGGTAGATCTCCGACAGGATCTCGTTGCCCATCGCGTCGATCATCGTGTCGTGCAAGCCCCAGTCGGCGGCCTGCGCGTCGTCATCGAGCCGGCTGTCGGGCTTGCCGGACGTGGCGCGAGCCAGGATGTCGCGGTGCTGTTGCTCAATGCGCGTGAGCTCCTCGTCGCTGGCATGGCGCACGAAGTTAAGCACCGCCTCCCGTTCGATCATCGCGCGCACTTGGAAGGCGTTGCGAATGAGCTTCAGGTCCACTGGCGCGATCTGCAGCCCACGCTTGGGCACCGTCACGATCAGGCGGGCCGCTTCCAGCCGAGGAATCATTTCCCGCACGGCGCCCAACGGCATGTCGAGCAGGCGCATCAGTTCCCGCTGTGACACGAACTGCCCGGGCCGGATGCGCGCCGAGAGGATCTGCTGCCTGAAGCTCTCGTAGGCCAGGTTGCGCTGGGACACGCCGGGCTCGCGGGCCGCTGCGCGAGCGCTGCGGGCCGCGCCCGAGCGGCCTGCGTTCTTTGCTGTCTTCATGGCGTGATTCTCGCTCCCCGTTGTGCAAATTTGCAGACTGATTGTGCAGAGAGTACCGAGGGATAACCCTCTGCATACGCACTGACATGTTAGTCATATCATCGTGACCATCGAGAGCGATGGCAGTGCAGAAGCAGCGGTCGACGCTCCGTGCCCCCAACCGTCAACCAGGAGTCCCCGCCCCCATGAGCACCGACCTGACCGGCATCATTCCCCCCATCGTCACGCCATTCACCGCCGACGGCGAGATCGACGAACAAGCCTTCCGCGGCGTGATCCGCTTCATGCTGAAGAAGAAGGTGCACGGCATCTGCGTCGGCGGCAGCAGCGGCGAAGGCCACACCTACACGGCCGAGGAGTTCAAGCGCCTGATGGAAGTGACGGTCGAGGAGGTCAAGGGCGCCGTGCCGGTGGTGGCCGGGATCATCGTCAACAGCACGCGCGATGCCATCGCGCGCGCCAAGTCGATCGAGCACCTGGACGTCGCCGCGCTGCAGGTCACGCCGGTGCACTATGTGTTCAAGCCCGACGACGACGCGACCTACCGCCACTTCAAGGCGCTGACCGAGGCCACGAAGATCCCGGTCATCATCTACAACGTCGTGCCCTGGAACTACCTGAGCCCGGCGCTGCTGGTGCGCATCATGCGCGAGGTGCCGGGCGTCATCGGCGTCAAGCAAAGCGCCGGCGATATGAAGCTCACGGCCGACCTGCTGATCAGCCTCCCGCCGGGCAAGAAGGTGTACTGCGCGGTCGACGCGCTGCTGTACTGCGGCTTCGCGCTGGGCGCGCACGGCACCATCGCCGCCAACCCGGCCGCCGTGCCCGGCGTGTGCGTGTCGCTGTGGAATGCGGTGCAGGCCGGCGACCACAAGAAGGCGCTCGAGATCCACCAGGCGCTGCTGCGCTTCTGGAACGCGATCAGCGCCGACAACCTGCCGGCCAACATCAAGACCTCGCTCGCGCTGCAGGGCTGCAGCACCGGCGTGCCGCGCATGCCGATGCCGGCCACGTCGCCGGAGCAGCTGGCCAACATCCGGCGCGAGCTGGACAACGTGCTGCGCTACGACAACTGACCCCGAGCCATCGAAGCACGGCCGGCCCGGCGCGCGCGCCGGCTCGCGCCCCGGCCATCCAGGAGACATCGCCATGACACGCATCGCCCTTCGCTCGCGCGCGCTCGCCGCCGCATTCGCCGCCTGTATCGCCCTGCCGGCCGCGCCCGCCTGGTCGCAGGTGACCATCGGCGCGTCGGCGCCGCTCACCGGCCCGCGCGCTCAGCTGGGGCGCTACTACAAGCAGGGCGTCGAGCTGGCGCTGACCGAGATCAACGAGGCCGGCGGCGTGCTGGGCAAGCCACTCACCGTGGCCTTCGAGGATGACCAGGGCGACAACCCCAACACCGCGATGAACGCGGTCAACCGCCTGATGCAGGTCGACAAGGTGCCGGTGTTCCTGGGCCCGCACTTCTCGGTGGCGCAGATGGCCACGCAGAAGGCCTACTGCAACGGCAGCGTGGTGTCGATCACCGGCGCCAGCGGCATTCCGGTCACCAACAGCGGCTGCAAGTACGTGATCCGCGTGCGCGGCGACGACAACATCCAGTCCAAGGCGCTGGTCGCCTTCGCGATGAAGGAGCTCAAGGCCGACAAGATCGGCGTGCTTGCCGTCAACGACGATTTCGGCAAGACCGGTGCGCAGCGCGTGGCCGCCGCCATCGAGGCCGCGGGGCTGAAGCCGGTGGCGATCGAGACCCACAACCCGCAGGACAAGGATTTCTCCGCGCCGCTGGCGCGTCTGAAGGCCGCCAACGCGCAGGTGGTGGTGCTGTGGACGCACATCAGCGAGGCCGCGCTGATCGTGCGCCAGGCCAGGCAGATGGGCCTGACCATGCACTTCGCCGGTACGGCGATGAGCCAGCCCACGTTCCTCAACCTCACCGAAGCCGCGAGCGACGGTGTGCTCAGCGCCGACGACTTCATCGCCGAGAACCCCGACCCGGTGGTGCAAGGCTTCGTCAAGAAGTACCGCGCCAAGTACGGCACCGACCCCGAGATCTGGGCCGCCGCGTACTACGACGCCACGCACCTGGCCGCCAAGGCCATCAACAAGGCCGGCTCCGCCGACCCGCAGAAGATCCGCGCCGCCTTTGCCGGCCTGCAGCACACCGGTGTGCTGGCCAGCTTCCAGTGCAGCGACAACGGCGACTGCAACCACCAGATTCACATCGTCGAGATCAAGAACAAGACGCCGGGCGTGCGCAGCACGGTCAGGTTCTGAGGGGGCCCGCACGTGAAGAAGATCCTCAACCGCCCCGACGCCTACGTCGACGAGATGCTCGACGGCCTGTGCGCCGCGCACCCCGAGGCGTTCAAGCGCCTGGGCGACGACGGCCGCGTGCTCGCGCGCGCCGACGGCGCGGTGCCCGGCAAGGTCGGCATCGTCACCGGCGGTGGCTCGGGCCACCTGCCGGTGTTCCTCGGCTACGTGGGTGACGGCCTGCTCGATGCCTGCGCGGTGGGCAACGTGTTCGCCGGCCCGCGCGTGGACGATTGCCAGGCCGCCGCGCGCGCGGCCGACGGCGGCGCCGGCGTGCTGCAGCTGTACGGCAACTACGGCGGCGACCGCATGAACTTCGACATGGCGCAGGAGTTCCTGCAGATCGATGGCCTGCGCGTCGAGTCGGTGCGCGTGGCCGACGATGTGGCCAGCGCCCCGCCGAGCGAGAAGGCCAAGCGCCGCGGCGTCGCTGGCATGGTGTTCGCGTTCAAGGTGGCCGGCGCGCGCGCGGCCGAGGGCGGCACGCTGGCCGAGGTGACGGCTGCGGCGCGCTTGGCCGCCGACGCCTGCCGCACGATCGGCGTCGCGCTCACGCCCTGCGTGGTGCCCGAATCCGGCAAGTCCAGCTTCAGCATCGCCGACGACAAGATCGAGTTCGGCATGGGCATCCACGGCGAGCCCGGCATCTGGCGCGGCCCGATGAAGAGCGCCGATGCGCTCGCGCAGGAGATGCTCGACCACCTGCTGTCCGAGCTCGACATCGGGCGCGGCAGCCGGGTGGCCGTGCTCGTCAACAGCCTGGGCGCCACGCCGCACGAGGAGCTGTACATCCTGTACCGCCACGTCGCCAAAGTCTTGGCCGCGCGCGGCGCCACGCCGGTGATGCCGCTCGTGGGCCGCTACGCGACGTCGATGGAGATGGCCGGCGCATCGCTCACGCTGATGCCGCTGGACGGCGAGCTCGAACGCTTGCTCAAGGCGCCGGCCGACTGCCCGTTCTGGAGCGTTCGGTGAGCGCGGCGGTGGTCGACGAGGCGGCGCTGCGAGCGGCGCTCGCGCGCTGGTGCGACGCGCTGGAGGCGGCCGCGCCCGAGCTCAACGCGCTCGACGGTCGACTCGGAGACGGCGACCTCGGCGCCACGCTGGCCAAGTGCGCGCTCAACGTGCGTGAGGTGCTGGCCGCAGACGCGGCCGGCATCGGCGCGACGCTGCAGCGCTGCGCGCAGGCCTGCGCCAAGGCCTCGGGCTCGAGCTTCGGCACGCTGCTGGCAATCGCCTTCCTCAGTGCGGCCAAGACGGCCGGCGAGCGCGAGCGGCTGGACCGCGATGCGCTCGTCGAGCTGCTGCGCACGGTGCAGCAGGCGCTGGCCGCGCGCGGCGGCGCATCGCTGGGCGACAAGACGATGCTCGACAGCCTGCATGCCGTGGCCGATGCGCTGCATGGCGCGGGCGACGCGAGCGCCGCGGCGCTGAAGGCTGCCGCACGCCAAGCTGCGCAGCGGGCGCTCGACGCCTTGCGCGCGCAGCCCAACCGCATCGGCCGCGCACGCATGTTCGCCGACAAGAGCATCGGCCGGGACGACCCCGGCATGGTGGCCGTGCTGCGCATGGTGCAGGCGCTGTAGCGCTGCATCGCACACCAAGGAGACAAGGACATGCTGGACCAGATCGTGACGAGCGGGCTGGCGATGGGCGCGATCTACGCCCTCATCGCGCTGGGCTACGCCTTCGTCTGGAACACGATGGCGATCGTGAACTTCGCCGCCGGCGAGTTCGTGACGTTCGCTGCCTACATCTTCGTCGCCACATTCATCACCGCGCTCGGCTTCCCGTTCATCGTGGCGGTGCTCGCCGCGGCGCTGGTGATGGCGCTGCTCGGTGCGGTCTTCTCGCGCGTGGTCTTCGCGCGGCTGCAGAAGCAGCGCCCGCTGGTGGCCATCATCGCCACGGTGGGCTTCGGCATCTTCCTGAAGGAGCTGGCGCACATCCTCTACGGCCCCGAGCCGCTGATGTATTCCGGGCCGCTGGGCAGCAGCACGCTCAAGCTCTTGGGCATCAGCATCGGCTGGCAGCAGCTGCTGATCCTGGCGGTGGTGGTGGTGTTGATGGTCGTGCAGCACCTGGTGCTCCAGCGCAGCATGATCGGCAAGGTGATGCGCGCGGTGGCGGTGGACCGCGACACCGCCGCGCTGATGGGCATCCCGGTGCAGAAGGTGCTGGCCGGCACGTTCGCCTATTCCAGCGTGCTGTCGGCGCTGGCCGGAATCCTGCTCGCGCCGCTGTTCTTCGTGACCACCGAGATGGGCACGCTGGTGGGGCTGAAGGGCTTCGTCGCGATGATCATCGGCGGCTTCGGCAGCATCCCCGGCGCCATCGTCGGCGGGCTGCTGCTGGGCCTGTCGGAGAACCTCGGCGCGTACTGGATCTCGTCGACCTACAAGGACGTGATCGCCTTCTCGCTGCTGCTGATGTTCCTCGCCGTGCGGCCACAAGGGCTGCTGCCCGAGCGCCACGCCGACCGCGCCTGAAGGAAGCGACGATGTTCATCCGCAAGCTCCTTCTCGCCGCGCTGATCATCGCGCTCGCGCTGCCGCCGATGCTCGGCCTCAACGGCTACTGGCTGCATGTGCTGAACCTCACCTGGATCGCCGCGATCGCGGCGCTGGGGCTGAACCTCGTCACCGGCATCACCGGCCAGATCGTGCTCGGCCAGGCCGCTTTGATGGGACTGGGCGCCTATGCCACCGGCTTGTTGATGCTCAAGGGCCACTGGCCCTGGTTCGCGGCCGTGCCCGCCGCGTTGCTGCTGGCCAGTGCGGTCGGCATCGCGATGGGCCTGCTGTCGCTGCGCATCAAGGGTCACTACCTGGCGATCACCACGCTGGCGCTGAACGAGATCTTCCGCCTCGTCGTGCTCAACGAGGAGCCGCTCACCGGCGGGCCGATGGGGCTGCGCGACATTCCGACGCTGTCGCTGCCGTCGCTCGGCAACTCGCTCGACGTGCAGATGTACCTGCCGCTCCTGGCAGTGACGGTGCTGTGCTACGCCGGTGCGCTGTGGCTGTACCGCGCCCGCCTGGGCCGCCAGATGCGCGCGGTGCGTGACGACGAACTCGCCGCCGAATCGATGGGCGTGGATTCGCGCGCCACCAAGGTCCGCGCCTTCGTGCTCGCCAGTGCGCTCGGCGCGCTGGCCGGCGCGCTGTACGTACTGTCCACCGGCTTCATCTCGCCCAACAACTTCGTCATCTTCGAGAGCATCAAGCTCGTGCTGATGACGGTGATCGGCGGCCTCGGCTCGATCGGCGGCACGCTGCTCGGCGCGGCGGTGGTGACCCTGCTGCCCGAGCTGCTGCGCGACCTGCAGCTGATCTACATGGCCGTCTTCGGCCTCGCGGTGGTGGCGGTGCTGCTGCTCGCACCGCGCGGCCTGGGCGTGCTCGGCGACTGGTTGCTCGCGCCCTGGCTGCCGCAGCCCGAGCACGAACGCCAGCCGGGCGGCGTGCTGTCCGTCCTGCGCGGCGGCAAGGCCGCCAACGATGCAGCGACCGACCGCCCGCCCGTGCAGCGCGGCCCCGCACCCGGGCCCGAGGCCCCGGTGCTGATGCAGGTGCAGGGGCTGGGCAAGCACTTCGGCGGCGTGTACGCGCTCAGCGACGTGAGCTTCGACGTGCGCGAAGGCGAGATCCTCGGCGTGATCGGCCCCAACGGCTCGGGCAAGTCCACGCTCATCAACGTGTGCTCGGGCATCGTGCGCGCCGACGCCGGCCGGGTGACGCTCGCCGGCGAGGACGTGACGCAGCTGCCGCCCTGGCACATTCACCGCCGCGGTGTGGCGCGCATCTTCCAGAACGTGCGGCTGTGGGAATCGATGACTGTGCTGGAGAACGTGATGCTCGCCTGGCACGACGCCGGCGGCCGCCACGACGAGGCCGCCGCGCGCGCCGCGGCGCAGCAGGCCCTGGACGGCATGGGCATCGCCTTCCTCGCGCAGCGCCGCGCGGCGGACCTGTCGTTCGGGCAGAGCCGGCTCGTCGAGCTGGCGCGCGCCACGGTCACGCGACCGCGCCTGCTGCTGCTGGACGAGCCGGCGGCCGGGCTGCGCGGCGGGCTGGTGATGGAGCTGGCCGAGATCCTGCAGCACCTGCGTGCACAGGGCACCACGGTGCTGGTGGTCGAGCACCGCATCAAGCTCGTGATGGCGATGTGCGACCGCGTGGTGGTGCTCAACCTCGGCGACAAGATCGCCGAGGGCAGCCCCGAGGACATCCAGCGCGATCCCCATGTCATCGAGGCCTACCTCGGCGAACGCGCCGGCTACGACGTCGATGCACCCCAGGCGGTCAACGCCTGATCCTCACCGTACAGGAGACACCCCATGACCCGACTCGCTCCCGCTGGGACCCTTGCACTCGCCGCCCTCGCCACCGCCGCCGCGCTCGCCATGCCAGCCGCCGCCAGCGCTCAGGTGGTGGTGGGCGCCTCGCTGCCGCTCACCGGCCCGCGCGCGCTGCTCGGCCGCTACTGGAAGCAGGGCGTCGACCAGGCGCTGGCCGAGATCAACGCCGCCGGCGGCGTGCTCGGCAAGCCGATGCAGGTGGTCTACGAGGACGACCTGGGCGACAACCCCAACGGCGCCACCAACGCGGTGAACCGCCTGATGAAGGTGCACAAGGTGCAGGCGATGCTGGGACCGCACTGGTCGGTGGCGCAGATGGCGACGCAGAAGCAGTACTGCGACGGCAGCATCGTCTCGGTCACCGGCGCCAGCGGCGTGCCCGTCACCGCGGCCGGCTGCAAGTACGTGGTGCGCATCCGCGCCAACGACAGCCTGCAGGGGCAGGCGCTGGTGACCTACGCGCTGACCCACCTGAAGATCGACAAGATCGGCATCATCCACGTCAATGACGATTTCGGCAAAGGCGGCGCCGACCGCGTGGTCAAGGCGCTGGAGGCCGCGGGAATCAAGCCGGTGGGCGTGGAGGGCCACAACCCTGAGGACAAGGATTTCTCGGCGCAGCTCGGCCGCCTGAACAACGCCGGCGCCAGGCTCGTGCTGTTGTGGACGCACGACCAGGAGTCCGCGCTGATCGTGCGCCAGGGCAAGCAGATGGGGCTGCCGATGCGCTTTGCGGGATCCACCTCGCTCAGCCAGCCGATCTTCCTCAAGCTCGCGGGCGAGGCCGGCGAAGGCGCGATCAGTCCGACCGACTACGTCGCCAGCAACCCCGACCCGCTCGTGCAGCGCTTCGCGAAGAAGTACGGCGCCGCGTACAAGACCGAGTCGGAGCTGTACGCCGCCACCTACTACGACGCGACCCAGATGCTGGCCAAGGCGATCAACCTGGCCGGCAGCACCGACCCGCAGAAAGTGCGCGACGCGTTCGCGCGCGTGCAGTACACCGGCGTGCTGGGCAGTTACCGCTGCGAGGCCAATGGCGACTGCAACCACCAGGTGCACATGGTGGAGATCGCGAAGGGCGAGCCCGTGGTCAAGTCCACGGTGAAGTTCTGATGGACACGGTGCTCGACATCCGCGAGGCCGACGCTTTCTACGGCAAGGCGCAGATCCTGTTCGGCGTGTCCGTCACCGTACGCCGCGGCGAGGTGGTGGCGGTGATCGGCGCCAACGGCGCGGGCAAGTCCACCACGCTGAACCTGGTGATGGGGCGGCTCAAGCCCAGCGGCGGCCATGTCGAGCTCGATGGACATTCCATCGCCGGCGCGGCCACCGAGCAGATCATCGCCGCCGGCGTGGCCTGCGTGCCGCAGCGCCGGCGCATCTTCCCGACGCTCACGGTGCTCGAGAACCTGGAGGTCGGCGGCTACGTGCGGCGCAAGGACAAGGCCGGCCTCGCGCGCACGCTGGACGAGGTCTACGGACTCTTCCCCGTGCTGAAGAAGAAGTCGCACATGCTGGGCGGCGTGCTGTCTGGCGGCGAGCAGCAGATGCTGGCGATCGGCCGCGGCCTGATGTCCAGCCCCAAGCTGCTGCTGCTGGACGAGCCGTCGATGGGCATCTCGCCCAAGCTCACCACGGAGATGTTCGCCGACATCAAGCGCATTGCGCAGACCGGCCGCACCGTGATGCTGGTCGAGCAGAACGCCTACGCGGCGCTGGGCATCGCCGACCGCGGCTATGTGCTGGAGAACGGCCGCGTGGCGCTCGAAGGCGAGGCACAGCGGCTGATTCACGACGACTACGTGCGTCAGACCTACCTCGGAGCGTGATGCGATGAGCTTCCCGATGTCCCGCGAGCGGGTGGCGCAGACGGTCGAAGGCCTGCTGCCGCGACTGCGCCAACGCCTGGGCGAGCGCGCCGTCGCCACACTCGCGGTGCGCGAGCAGCACAGCCACGGCGAAGGCGTGCCCGATGCGAGCCTGCCCGACGCCGTGGTCTTCCCGCTGGACAACGACGAGGTCGCGTTCGTCGCCCGCCTGTGCTTCGACGCGCGCGTGCCGCTCATCCCCTTCGGCACCGGCACCTCGCTCGAAGGCCATGTGGTGGCGGTGCACGGCGGCATCTGCGTTGACCTGTCGCGCATGGATCGCGTGCTCGACGTGTCGGCCGAGGCGCTCGATTGCCGCGTGCAGGCCGGTGTGATGCGCGAGCAGCTCAATGCCGAAGTGCGCGGCCAGGGCCTGTTCTTCCCCATCGACCCGGGCGCCAACGCGTCGCTCGGCGGCATGGCCTCCACGCGTGCCTCCGGCACGGCGGCCGTACGCTACGGCACGATGCGCGACGCGGCGCTCGGCCTCACGGTGGTGACGGCCGACGGCCGCATCGTGCGCACCGGCACGCGCGCGCGCAAGACAGCGGCCGGGCTGGACCTGACGCGCCTGTTCGTCGGCAGCGAAGGCATCCTCGGCTTCATCACCGAGCTGCAACTCAAGCTCTGGGGCCTGCCCGAGGTGGTGCAGGCGGCGGTGTGCCAGTTCCCCGATCTCGGCGCGGCGGTCGGCGCCGTGATCAGCGCCTTGCAGATCGGCGTGCCGGTGGCGCGCATCGAGCTGCTCGACGACGTGCAGATGGACGCCTGCATTCGCTACTCGCACCTCGACGAGTTCAAGCCGCTGCCCACGCTCTTCATCGAATTCCACGGCTCGCCGGCCGCGGTGCGCGAGCAGGTGGAGACGATGCAGGCGCTGGCCGAGGAAGCCGGCGGCAGCGGCTTCGCGTGGGCCGAACGCCCCGAAGACCGCTCGCGGCTGTGGAAGGCGCGTCATGAGTGCTATCACGCGAACATGGCCTTGCGCCCCGGCTGCCGGCTGATCGGCACCGATGCCTGCGTTCCGATCTCGGCGCTGGTCGAGTGCATCCTTGAAACGCGCGAGGACGTCGCGCAAAGCGGCCTCGTCGCACCGCTCGTGGGTCATGTCGGCGACGGCAACTTCCACCTCGGCATCGTGTTCGACCCGGCCGACGCCGGCGAACGCGCGCGTGCGGAAGCGCTGGCCGAGCGCGTGGCGCTGCGCGCGATCCGCCACGGCGGTACTTGCACCGGCGAGCACGGCATCGGCCTGCACCGCAGGCAGCAGCTGCAGGCCGAGCATGGCGAGGGCGTGGCGCTGATGCGTGCGATCAAGCAGGCGCTGGACCCGCGCGGCATCATGAACCCAGGCAAGATGCTGCCGGCCGAAGGCGCGGCATGAAGCGCGATGCCCGCCCCACGCCGTCGGGCCGCGCCGAGGCCTACGAGCGCTTCTGCCAGCAGGTGTTGCGCGCGCACCTGCGGCCTGGGCAGTTCATCTCGCAGCGCGAGCTCGTCACGCTGCTGGATATGCCGCTCGGCGCCGTGCGCGAGATGATTCCGCGCCTGGAAGCGGCCAGCCTGCTGCGCACCGTGCCCAAGCGCGGGCTGCACATCGCGCCAGTGACCCTGCGGCTGATCCGCGACGCGTTCCAGGTGCGCTCGATGATCGAGCGCGATGCCATCGTGCACTTCATGCGCATCGTGTCGCACGAGGAGCTCGACGCGCTGGAACACTCGCACCATGCGATGCTCGATCGCGCACGCTCGGCCCGGCCGGACCCGGCGCTCGACGCCGACACGCAGGCGCTGGACTGGGGCCTGCACGACCGCATGGTCGACGCGATGGGCAACGAGATCCTGTCGGAGATCTACCGCGTCAACAGCCTGCACGTGCGGCTGATCGCCTTGGACGCCAGCCAGATCGCGGCACAGCGCGTGTTGCCCGCCATGCAGGAGCACCTGCAGTTCATCGCCGCGCTGCGCCGGCGCGACGAGGACGGCGCCATCGCCGCGCTGATGCATCACATCGGCAGCTCGCGCCAGCGGGTCGTCGATGCTTCCTTCCATCGCCTCGCAACGGTCAAGGCCACGAGTCCGGCCTGAAGCGCGGCGCCCATGCACCCCTGGAGTACGACATGACAAGCCACCGTTCCCGCCGCCGCCTGCTGGTCGCGGCCGCCCTGCTCGCCGCCGTGGGCAGCGCCTTCGCGCAGACCAGGCTGAAATGGGGCCATGTGTATGAGGCGTCGGAGCCCTTCCACAAATGGTCGGCGTGGGCGGCCGAGGAGATCAGGAAGCGCAGCAACGGCAAGTACCAGATCGACGTGTACCCGGCGTCGCAGCTCGGCCGCGACAACGACCTGACGCAGGGCCTCACGATCGGCGCGGTGGACATCATCCTGTCGGGCTCCAGCTTCGCGGCCAAGACCTTCCCGCGCATCGGCGTCACCTACTACCCCTACACCTTCCGCGACGCGAACCACCTCCTGGCCTACGCGAAGAGCGATCTTTACCGCGAGCTGGCCGACGGCTACGCGAGCAAGACGGGCAACCACATCGTCAGCACCGCTTACTACGGCGTGCGGCACACCAGCAGCAACCGCGCGTTCGCGCACTGCGCCGAGATGAAGGGGCTGAAGATCCGCGTACCCGACGTGCCGGCCTACCTGGCCATGCCGCGCACCTGCGGCGCCAACACGGCGCCCATCGCTTTCGCCGAGGTGTACCTCGCACTGCAGAACGGCACGGTGGATGCGCAGGAGAATCCGCTGACCACCATCGAGGCGAAGAAGTTCTACGAGGTGCAGAAGCACATCGTGCTCACCGGCCACATCGTCGATCACGTCAACACGGTGATCTCGGGTCAGCTGTGGAACAGGCTGAACGACGCCGAGCGCAAGATGTTCGTCGACGTCGCGCAGGAGGCGTCCGCAAAGGCCACGGCCGACATCGTGGCGCGCGAGAAGGAGCTCGTGGCCGTGTTCAAGCAGCGTGGATTGAACGTCGTCGACGTGAACACGGCGGAGTTCCGCGACGCGGTGCTGAAGAGCGTGCCCTTCGAGCAGTTCGGCTACCAGAAGGGCGACTGGGAGCGCATCCAGGCGCTGAAGTAACGAGGTCGACACGGCGTGCCGCTCGTGCTGGCGACGTGACTTAGCGCTCCGCGATGTAATGGCGCATCGAGACGGGATAGCCCTGCATCTGAAAGCGGCGCGCTTCGGCTTCGAGCTCCTGGTCTGCCACGGTCGAGCGCGAGCGCTGCCGGAGGTAGTCGGCCCATGAGGTGACGATGAAGCGCTCGACGTAGCAGCACGGGTCGCCGAGGTCGCGGTAGATGCGCCAGAAGGTCGCGCCATCTCGCCGGCGCGGCACGGCCAGTTGCTGCACCACATCGAGGAACCGCGGTGCGTCGTCGGCATGGATGCGATAGGCGATCTCCACGGCCACGGGGCCGGCCTCGAGGTCGGGTTCGTGCGCCACGAACAGGTCTTCCCACGGCGTGGCCAGCGTGACCTCCTTCTCGGCACCCATGCGCAGCGGGAAAGGACGGGCCAAGGCGATGCTGGCGATCATCGCGGCGGCGGCCAGGCACAAGGTGGCTGTCAGCCCGAGCAACCCGGAGACCGCACCCCACAGGGCCGAACCGATGGCGAACGAGCCGAGCGCGCACAGCGTATGCATCGAAGCGGCCCGCGCGCGCACCCAGGGCGGAGCGCTCGTCTGCGTCGCCGCGTTGAAGGTCGACATCATCGCCATCCACGCTGCGCCACCGAGCACCAGGGCCACATACACCGGTGCATGCCAGGTCGACAGCGCGGCGGCGAGCATCGCGCCGGCGAAGATGACGCAGCAGCCTGCGGCCAGCGCATCGAGCCCGAGCTGTGAGCGCAGGCGCGCGATGAAGAAGCCGGCGGCCACGGCGCCGGTGCCCAGGCAGCCCATCAGCAGGCCGAAGCCCGCGGCGCCGAGGCCGAGCTGGCGCTGCGCAATGACCGGCAGCAGCGCCCACAGCGCCGAGCCCAGGCCGCTGTAGGCCAGCGTGCGCACGAGCTGCGCGAAGGTGGCCGGCGAATGGCGGGCGTAGCGCAAGCCGGCCAGCATGCCTCCCCACAGGCGCTCGACCGGCAGCTTGCCCTTGGGGTGCGGCCTGGGCGGATGGCGGCGCGTGGTGTGCATCATGACCAGCGCGCTGAGCAAGGCCAGCACGAACACCGCGCCGCTGCCGAGCCACGCGAACACCACGCCGGCCAGCGCCGGGCCGACAGCGCGCGCGCCGTTGAAGGCCATGGCCACCAGCGTGATCGCGTGAGGCAACTCCTCGCGCGAAACGGTGTCGCTGACCGCCGAATTCCATGAGGGCGATTGCACCGCCGTGCACACGCCGAGCACGAAGGTGAACAGCAGCAGGGTCGACGGCCCGACCCCGCGCGAGAAGGCGAGGGCGGTCAACAGCAGCGCGGCGACGGCGTAGACGCCCTGCGTGCGCAGCATCAGGCGCCGGCGGTCGACGGTATCGGCGAGCACGCCGGCCGGCAGCGATAGCAGGAACATCGGCAGGAAGGAGGCCGTCTGCACCAGCGCGGCGAGGAACGAGGAGCCGGTGAGCTCGATCATCAGCCACGATGCCGCCATGTTGTGCATCGCGTTGCCGATGAAGAAGATGCCGCCGCTGAGCCAGAGCGCGCCAAAGGGCCGCTCGCGCAGCGGCCCCCAGATCGATGCATGAGGTCGCGCGGAGGCGGTCGAGTTCGCTGTCATCCTTTCATTGTGAAGAAAGGCGGTCGCAACCGCCGAGGCGGCTTGGCGATTGCGGTATCGACCGAGCGGCCGGGTCCGGCTCCGCGGACGTGCCTGCGGGTTTTCCCGAAAGATGCTGTCGAATCCAACTGGTATGCTGTATGTACCAGTAGGCCAGAACGCAAGTCTTCATCGATGGAACTCATCGCCCGCATTCCCGGCGACAAAGGTCAGATCGCCAAGCGCACCGTGAAGGATCAGATCAGCGACAAGCTGGCGTACATGATCCATTCCGGGCTGCTGCGGCCGGGGGACGAGCTGCCGTCCGAGCGCGAGCTGGCGTCCACCCTGGGTGTGTCGCGCGAGACCGTGCGCGCCGCCATCGGCGTGCTGCAGGCCCGCCGCATGATCGAGGTGAGCCAGGGCTCGCGCACACGCGTGCTGGGCACGGGGCCGATGCCGCTGTATGAGTCGGTTGGCGCGCTCGCCAACCTGAAGGATCGCTCGTTCGAGGAAGTGGCCGAGGCGCGTGCGGCGGTCGAGGTGCAGGTGATCTGGCTGGCCGCGCAGCGCATCGGCAGCAACGAGCTGGCGCGGCTGGCGGCGCTGGTGCGCGAGCAGGAAGGCATGCTCGACGATCCGGTGCGCTTCCAGATTTCCGATCGCGAGTTCCACACCACGCTGTATCGCGCCTGCGGCAATTCGCTGCTGCTCGACGTGGTGTCCGACTTCTACGACTACGCGCTGGAAGTCCGCCGGCGCGCGTTGCAGCGGCCCGGCGCCATCGCGCACAGCGTGGCCGAGCATCGTGGCATCGTCGAAGCACTGAAGACCGGCAAGCCCGAGGCCGCCGTCGCGGCGGCGCAGAAGCACCTCGAGCAGGTGCGCAAGACCACCCTCGAGGAAATGAGCCACTGATGGTCTCGGTGGTCGTCTTCGACGCTCGGGCGCAGGGACTGGCACGCCGGGGAGAGACCCTGCAGCGGCTGGCCGGCGGCGCCACCTGGAG
>VBDL01000303.1 GCA_005884255.1 Betaproteobacteria bacterium
AGGCGGTCGACAAGTTCGAATACCGCCGCGGCTACAAGTTCTCGACCTACGCGACGTGGTGGATCCGCCAGGCGATCACTCGGTCTATCGCGGACCAAGCGAGAACCATCCGCATCCCGGTGCACATGATCGAGACGATCAACAAGATGAACCGCATCTCGCGCCAGCACCTGCAGGAGTTCGGCTACGAGCCGGATGCGCCCACGCTGGCCGAGAAGATGGAGATCCCCGAGGACAAGATCCGCAAGATCATGAAGATCGCCAAGGAGCCGATCTCCATGGAAACGCCGATCGGCGACGACGACGATTCGCACCTGGGCGACTTCATCGAGGACACCAACAACACCGCGCCGATCGAGGCCGCCATGCAGGCCGGCCTGCGCGACGTGGTGAAGGACATCCTCGATTCGCTCACGCCGCGCGAGGCCAAGGTGCTGCGCATGCGCTTCGGCATCGAGATGTCCACCGACCACACGCTGGAAGAAGTGGGCAAGCAGTTCGACGTCACGCGCGAGCGCATCCGCCAGATCGAAGCCAAGGCGATCCGCAAGCTCAAGCATCCGAGCCGCTCGGACAAGCTGCGTACCTACCTGGATAACCTGTAAGAGGAAGAGCGGGACCCGGCTTCGCCGGGCCCTTCTCGGTGGGCCGCTAAAGCGCTCGCGCTTCAGCGAAGGCTCATGTCGCGTAGCGACGTGACGCCGCAGCTAAACTTGCGCTCATGACCCAGATCATCGAGCGCACCATCCTGTTTGCCGACTTGCGCGGCAGCACGGCGCTCTACGAAACGCTCGGCAATGCGGAGGCCACGACGGTGGTCACGCACAGCGTGTCGATGCTGGCCAACGTGGTGCCTGAATGCGGCGGCGTCGTCGTCAAGACGCTGGGCGACGGCTTGATGGCCAGTTTCGACACGCCGCTGGCCGGCGTGCAGGCGGCGACTCAGATGCACGATGCGCTCGAGCGCCTGGTCATGCGCGGCAGCAGCCACGGCGCGTCGTCGGGCCTGCGCTCGCTACGGCTGCAGGTGGCGCTCGCGCGCGGCGAGGTCGTCGAGATGGGCGGTGACTGCTTCGGCGACGCCGTCAACGTGGCCGCGCGGCTGCTCGACCACGCCGGCGACAACGAGACGCTGGTCACCGCCGAGGTGCTCAACGGCCTGCCCGCCGAGCAGCGCGCGCGCTTTCGCAGCCTCGACCGCATGCACCTGCGCGGCCGTGCGGAGCCCGTGCAGGTGCACCTGATGGGCGGCCGGCGCACCGGCGACACCATCGCCACGCAGTTCGGCGACGTCGCCCCGGCGGCCGAGCCCGAGGGCATCCGCCTCGTGTGGCAAGGCCTGAACCGCGTCTATGCCGGCCCGCATCTGCCGGTGGTGCTCGGCCGCAGCCCGCAGGCCACCTACTGCATCGACGATTCGCGCGTGTCGCGCTCGCATGCGCGCATCGACTGGCAGGGCAGCACCTTCCAGCTCACCGACCTCAGCTACAACGGCACCTACGTGCGCTTCGGCAGCGACGACGAGGTCGTGAGCCTGCGCCGCGGCAGCTGCACGCTGCACGGCAGCGGCGTCATCGGCCTCGGCGGCTCGCCCAACGATGCCAGCTCGCCGACCGTGCGCTTCGAGGTGCTGAGCTTCCTCGACACCGTGCCGCACGGCTTGTGAGCGGCGAAAGCCCTGCGGCCATGCGCGTGCTCTATGTCGAAGACGACCGCATCAACGTGCTGCTGTTCGAAGAGACCTTGAAGCTGCACGGTGGCGGCCATGAGCTGCGCATCGCCGAGGACGCCGCGCAGGCGCTGCAGATCGCTCAGGCGTGGCGGCCCGACGTTCTCGTCATCGACGCCCACCTGCCCGATGCACACGGCATCGAGTTGCTGCAGTGGCTGCGGGCCCTCCCCGCGTGCGCCGCGACGCCGGCCTTCATGTGCTCGGCCGATGCGCAGCCGGAGGATGTGGCCGCCGCGCGCGCCGCCGGCTTCACCGGCTATTGGACCAAGCCCATCGACATCGACCGCATCGGCGCCGACCTCGCCGCGCTGGACATTCCCGCGCGGCGATGAGCTTCAATCAGGAACCCGCCTCCTCCGACAAGCCCGCCCGTACGGCGGTGCTGCTCATCAACCTCGGCAGCCCCGATGCGCCGACGCCGGCCGCCGTGCGCCGCTACCTCGCCGAGTTTCTCGCTGACCCACGCGTGGTCGAGATCCCGCGCCTCGTGTGGTGGCCGATCCTGCACGGCATCGTCCTGCGCACGCGCCCGCGCAAATCGGCCGCCAAGTACGCCGGCATCTGGACCGCGGAGGGTTCGCCGCTGGCGGTGTGGACCGCGCGCCAAGCCACGCTGCTGGCCGGCTACCTCGGCGAGCGCGGCCAGCGCGTGCTGGTGCGCCACGCAATGCGCTATGGCTCGCCCGGCATCGGCGAGCAGCTCGACGCGCTGAGGGCTGAAGGCGCGACGCGCGTGCTGCTGCTGCCGCTGTATCCGCAGTACGCGTCGGCGACCACCGGCAGCATGTGGGATGCCGTCGCGCGCTGGGCGCAGCGCACGCGCGTGCTGCCGGAGCTGCGCTGCGTGCAGCGCTTTCACGACGACGCGGGCTACCTCGATGCGTTGGCGCGTCGCGTCACCGACCACTGGATGCGCGAAGGCCGGCCCGACAAGCTGGTGATGAGCTTCCACGGCCTGCCCGCGCGCACCGTCGCGCTCGGCGACCCCTACCACCGCGAGTGCCTGGAGACCGCGCGGCTGCTGGCCGAGCGGTTGGGACTGCGCGATGACGCCTGGCTCGCCACCTTCCAGAGCCGCTTCGGCAAGGCCAAGTGGCTGCAGCCCTATACCGAGCCGACGTTGCGCCGGCTGGCGCGCGACGGCGTCGCGCGCGTCGACGTGGTCTGCCCGGGGTTCATGGCGGATTGCCTGGAAACGCTGGAGGAGATCGCCGTCGAGGGACGCAACGCCTTCATCACCGCCGGCGGCAAGAGCTTCCACTACATCCCCTGCCTGAACGACAGCCATCCCGGCATGCTGGCGCTGACGCAACTCGCGCAGCGTCATCTGCAGGGCTGGTGACCTGACAACCTCTCAGGCGGCCTTCAGGTGCAGCAGATGCACCATCACGCGCGCCAGCGACTCGTCGAGCTCGATGGCCTCGCGGAATTCGCGCCCGGTCGCCCACGCGCTCTGCCAGCTGTTGCGCGCCAGCGCATCCTTCCAGCTCGCGTGCAAGGTCGCACGCTGCACCGCATCGCGCAGCGGCACGGCCTGCGGCTCGGACAGCGCCGCCCCGGCGAACACGCCGCGCCAGTTGGCCAGCTCGACCTTCACGCCCTGCTCGGTCAGTGACGCGATGCCGTAGCTGGCACGCTTGGATGAGATCCCGAGCGCGCGCACCGTGCCGGCGGCGATGGCGTCCTTGAACTCGCCGTAGCCCGACACTGCGGCCGACAGCTGCCCCGCAGCGAGTGCGGCCAGCACATCGGCCCCGCTGGAGAACGGCTTGTAGACGAGGCTCGTCGGGTCGAGGCCGGCAGCGCGCACCATCATCGCGGCGAACATGTGGTCGACGCCGCCTCCGCCGCCAACGCGATCGATCCGACCATCACATAGCCGCCGACCATCAACGCCGCCGGGTCGGATGCATGCCGCTCGACGAATTGCGCGAGCCCGATCACGCCGCCCTTGCCGCCCTTGTTCTCATAGCTCACGTCGCCCGCCTGGCCGGCGGCGACGAGCGCATTG
>VBDL01000304.1 GCA_005884255.1 Betaproteobacteria bacterium
GCCGGCTCGACGACGAAGACCAGCGCCTGCTCGACGTGGTGCGCGGCAATGCCGCGAAGATGGGTGGACTGATCGAGGATCTGGTGCGCTACTCGCGCCTGCACCGGCAGGCGATGCACCCGGCGCTGGTGGACATGGCGGCGCTGGCGAGTGAGGCCTTCGGCGCGCTCGAGGCCACGCCGGGCGTGCGTTTCGTGCTGCCGCGGCCGCTGCCCGAGGCCTGGGGCGACCGAGCGCTGCTCAAGCAGGCGTGGAGCGAGCTGCTGTCCAACGCCGTGAAGTTCACGGCGCGCCGAGAGGCACCGGAGATCGTGGTCAGCGGCGAACGGCGCGAGGCCGAGCTCGTTTATCGCGTCAGCGACAACGGCGTCGGCTTCGACATGGCTTACGCCAAGAAGCTGTTCTCGGTGTTCCAGCGCCTGCATGCGCCGCGCGACTTCCCGGGCAACGGCATCGGGCTGGCCAATGTGGCTCGCATCGTGCAGCGCCACGCCGGCCGCGTGGGCGCCGAAGGCACGCCCGGGCAGGGGGCCACCTTCTGGTTCGCGCTGCCCGTTCAGCCGGCCAAGGGCGCATCACCGTGAGGCCGGCCGACGAGTCCAGGGAGCACAACATGAACCACGAAGCCAGCAAGATCCTGATCGTCGAGGATGTCCCGGCCGATGCCGAGATGATGCTGTACGAGCTCAGGCGCGCGCATCTGTGCGCCGACAGCCGCCGCGTCGCCGAGAAGGGCGAGTACATCGAAGCGCTGCGCGACTTCGCGCCCGACGTGATCCTGTCGGACTACACGCTGCCCGCCTTCGACGGACTCAGCGCGCTGGCGCTGCGCCAGCAGATGGCGCCGGACACGCCGTTCATCATCGTCAGCGGCTCGCTCGGCGAGGAGCGCGCGGTGGAGGCGCTGAAGTCCGGCGCCACCGACTACGTGCTCAAGCACAACCTCGAGCGGCTGGTGCCGGCCGTGTCGCGCGCGCTCGGCGAAGCGCAGGTGCAGCGCGATCGGCGGCGCATCGCGCAGGAGCTGGACGCCGAGCGGCGCCTGCTGTCGACCGTGCTCGACACCTCGGCGGCGCTGGTGGCGCTGCTCGATGCGCGCGGCCGCGTGCTGCGCATCAACCCGGCTGCCGCGCAGGCCTGCGGCGTCAGCGAGGCCGAGGCGCTGGGCCTGCACTACTGGGAGCTGTTCGCGCCGCCGGGCGATGCCGCGATGTCGCGCGCCGCCTTCGAGCAGCTGCTGGCGCGGCGCCAGGTGCCCGGCGCTTCGCAGACGCCGTGGCGCGAGGTCAACCGCCAGGGGCGCGTGATCCTGTGGTCGATCAGCGGGCTCGATGGCGGCGGCGCGCAGGGCGAATCCACCGTGCTCGCGGGGCTGGACATCACCGAGCACGAGGCCGCGAAGGAGCGCGC
The DNA here is from genome assembly GCA_005884255.1 of Betaproteobacteria bacterium. GTDB lineage: Bacteria > Pseudomonadota > Gammaproteobacteria > Burkholderiales > Burkholderiaceae_C > VBDL01. The sequence continues at coordinate 1,411 of VBDL01000304.1, forward strand.
CTACATGCTCAGCTACTACGACGCGCTGACGCATCTGCCGAACCAGGCGCTGTTCCGCGATCGCCTGCGCATGGGCCTGATGCGCGCAAGCGCCAACGGCCGCCACCTGGTGCTGGTGCTGATCGGCATGGGCCGGCTGCGTGCGGTGCGCGACAGCCTCGGCTCGCGTGTCGGCGACCTGCTGCTCACCGAGGCGGCGCAGCGGCTCAATGCGCTGGCACCGAAGGAAGAGCGGCTGGCACGCATCGGCGACGACAGCTTCGGCCTGAGCTTCGAGGTCGATGCGCAGGAGGACCTGCCCGCGCGCGTCAACGCCATCCTCGCGCTGTCGCGCCAGCCTTACATGGTCGACGGGCGGCCGATGGTGCTCGCCGGCCAGCTCGGCGTGGCCGTGTCTCCGGGCGACGGCGACGATGCGCCGAACCTGATGCAGGCGGCCGAATCGGCGCTGCACCGCGCCGGCGAGCTCGACGAAGGCGGCATCGTCTACTACCAGCCGGCGCTGGTGGGCCGTGCGCGCGAGCGGCTGCTGCTGGAGAGCGAGCTGCGCGATGCGCTGTCTGAATCGGCCGACGCGCCGCATGGCGGTCTCGCGCTGCACTTCCAGCCGCAGATCGAGCTGCGCAGCGGGCGCATCGTCGGCGCCGAGGCGCTGCTGCGCTGGCAGCACCCGCGGCGCGGCGCGCTGTTGCCGTCGCTGTTCATCCCGCTGGCCGAGGAGAGCGAGCTGGTGCTCGCGCTCGGCGACTGGGTGATCCGCCGCCTGTGCCAGCAGGCCCGCGAGTGGGACCGCCGCGGCGTGCCGCCGCTGCGCTATGCGATGAACCTGTCGGCGCGGCAGTTCTCGCACCCCGATGTGGTCGAGCGCATCCGCGACGCGGTGGCGCAGAGTGGCTTCGATGCACAACGCCTCGAGCTCGAGCTGACCGAGTCGACGTCGATGCGCGACCCCGAGATCAGCATCGAGGTGATGCACCGCCTGCGCGAGATGGGCGTGCGGCTGGCGATCGACGACTTCGGCACCGGCTATTCCAACCTGAGCTACCTCAAGCGCTTCCCGGTGCACGCGCTGAAGCTCGACCGCGCCTTCGTCAAGGAGATCACCAGCGACCCGGACGACTTCGCGATCTCGCGCGCCGTGGTGGCCATTGCGCGCCAGCTGCGCCTGGAGCTGATCGCCGAGGGCGTGGAGACGCGCGGCCAGCTGGCACTGCTGGCCGATGCCGGCTGCGACGTGATCCAGGGCCACCTGGTCAGCCCGGCGCTGCCGGCGGCCGAATTCGAGGCGCTGGTGCGCTCGGGCTACCAGCTCGAGGTGGGCGGCCGCCAGCCTTACCGGCGCACGCTGCTCAGCGTCGAGCCCAGCGGCGTCGACGCCGTGCCGCTGCCGCGCTGGCTGCGCGAGAACGGCTACGAGTTGCTGCGCGCGCAGACGCCGGACGAAGCCTTCGAGCTGCTGGCCACGCACGAGGTCGGCGTGCTGATCAGCGACCTGCGCCGCCCGAGCAGCGCGCTCGCCGCCTTCGTCGGGCGCGTGCATGGCATGTACCCGGATGTGGTCTGCGTCACCTTGTCCGGCGAAGCGCACGAGGCGCCGCGCGAACACGCGCGGCGGCGTGTGCTGGCGCGCGCCGACGAGCAGCGCCTGACCGCGGTGATCAAGGAAGCCTTCGCGAATTACGAGGCCGAGCGCGTGGCGAGACATTGACCACCCCCGAAGCGCCTTCGGCGCTCCCCCTCAAGGGGGCGACGCTGGCGGACCGGCGGAGCCGGATCCGCGGCGTCCCTTGATCACGTGCTCAAGGCCTCGTCCACGATTTCCACCCAGTGCCGCACCGGCGTCGCGGTGCCGCTTTGCAGATGCTGGATGCAGCCGATGTTGGCCGACACGATGGTCTGCGGCTGCAGCGGCGCGAGGTTCTTCAGCTTGCGGTCGCGCAGCTGGTAGGCGAGCTCCGGCTGCAGCACCGAATACGTCCCAGCCGAACCGCAGCACAGATGCGCCTCGCTGGCCGCGGTGCTGATTTCGAAGCCGAGCGCGGCGAGCTGCGTCTCCACGTCGCCACGCAGTTGCTGGCCATGCTGCAGCGTGCAGGGCGGGTGATAGGCGAGCTTCTTCGTCTTCAGCGAACGCAATTTGGGCTTGAGCTTCGGCGCGAGCTCGGGCAGCAGCTCGCTCAGGTCCTTGGTCAGTTCGCTGATGCGCCGCGCGCGCTCGGCATAGCGAGGGTCGTGTGCGAGATGGTGCGCGTACTCCTTGACCGTGACGCCGCAGCCCGATGCATTCATCACGATCGCCTCGACCGCGCCCTGGCTGACCAGCGGCCACCAGGCATCGATGTTGCGCCGCATGTCGGCCAGGCCGCCGTCGCGATCGGCCAGGTGCGTGCGCAGCGCGCCGCAGCAACCGGCGTCGCCGGCGACCAGCGTCTGGATGCCGCAGGCATCGAGCACGCGCGCGGTGGCCGAGTTGATGTTGGGCATCAAGGTCGGCTGCACGCAGCCCATCAGCAGTAGCACCTTGCGTGGATGCGTGCGCGTCGGCCAGCGCTGCGCGGCGGTGTCGGCGTGGCGCGGCACCTTGTCGCGCAGCACCGCGGGCAGCAGCGGGCGCGCGAGCTGCCCGAGCTTCAGCGCCGGCGCGAACAGCGGACCTTCCTTCAGCGCCGCGCGCGCGACGCGCTCGCCCGCCGGCCGCGGCACGCGCTGCTCGACGATCTCGCGCCCGATCTCGACCAGCTTGCCGTACTCGACGCCCGATGGGCAGGTGGTCTCGCAGTTGCGGCAGGTGAGGCAGCGGTCCAGGTGCAGCTGCGTCGCGCGCGTGGGCTGCGCGCCTTCGAGCACCT
>VBDL01000305.1 GCA_005884255.1 Betaproteobacteria bacterium
CATCTTCTCACGCGAGATTTTCAGCCGTCACGATATCCACGCGCGGGTTGCTGATCGACAAGGCGCCACGCACGCCGTCGCACAGGGCGCGCAATACACGCGCCGCCGAGGTCACCACATAGTGCACGTCCTGGTCGAGCACATAGCTCATCGCGCCGGAGATCAGCATCGAGCGGTGCACTTCCAGCATGTCGTGCGCGGTGAACATCAGCGTGTGGTCATACCCTTGGGCCGCCAGCGCGCGTGAAATGCCGAAGCTGCCCGGGCCGACGTTGTAGACGGCCGCCAGGCGGCCGCCGATGGCCTCGGGCGCCAGCGTCGTGCGCGCGTACTCGAAGGCCTCGTCGTCGGACTCCGGCAGCTCGAACAGGCGCAGCAACTGGGCCGAGGCAAAGCGCTCCTCCATCACCTGCTGGAAGCCGATGCGGCGGTCGATCTCGGCGGCGTAGCGCGTGGCCGGCGACAGCACCGCACACAGCGAGGGCGCGTCGTGTGGCATGGAGCGGCCGATCAGCAACCCGGCGGTGCGGCCGGCGGCGCGGTTGTCGGCGCCGATGGCCGTCTCGCGCATCGAGCCTGGCACGTCGGAGAACAGCGTCACCACATGCACGCCGGCGCGCACCAGCTCGTTGATGGCCAGCTTCACCTGCGGCACGTCGGGCGCCAGCAGCGCGATGCCGTCCAGATCGGACAGCTTCATCAGCTCGGCGGTGAACTGGTTGAAGTCCGCCACCGGCAAGCGGTGCGTGACCTCGGTGATGTGCTGGTGGCGGAACTCGCCGGCGGCCTGCGCGATGACGCGGTCCACCAAGTCGAAGAAGCCGCGCCGCGTGCCCGGGAGCACGTAGGCGAAGCGGTAGTTCGACGTCGAGCGCGGGCGCCCGCGCACCGGTGCGCCGCCGCCCAGCGTCGCGACGGCCTCGCGCACCTTGTGGACCGTGGCCGGGTTGACACCGGGCCGGTTGTTCAGCACCCGATCGACGGTGGCCGTGCTGACGCCGGCGGCCTCGGCGATCTGGGTGATGGTGAGCGGATTCGGCATGAAGGGTCTGTCGCTGCCTTTGAAAGTAAATCCATCGGAGTGTCGCCGATGCGGGCCGTGTCCGCCAAGCACGACGGCGACAGCGAGTTCAAGATCAAGCTGATGTGTTTAGGGTTTTCATTGAGTGATTTATTTTATGATGGACCTACAGTTCATCCCAGCGGCCGTCGAGCCGCACCCCTTCGACCAACTAAGGAGACCGAGGATGAGCTTCAGGAAGAGCAAGGTGGCGATCGCGGCAGGCGCGTTCGCGATGGCCACGTTGACGAGCGTCGGCGCCCAGGCCCAGCAGAAACAGCTCACGCTGTGCTGGGCCGCGTGGGACCCGGCCAACGCGCTGGTGGAGCTCTCGAAGGACTTCACCGCCAAGACCGGCATCGCGATGAAGTACGAGTTCGTGCCCTGGCCGAACTTCGCGCAGCGCATGCTCAACGAGCTGAACTCCAAGGGCAAGCTGTGCGATCTGCTGATCGGCGACAGCCAGTGGATCGGCTCGGCGGCGACCGAAGGCCACTACGTCAAGCTCAATGAGTTCTTCGACAAGAACGGCATCAAGATGGCCGACTTCATGCCGGCCACCGTGACGGGCTACTCCGAGTGGCCCAAGGGCACGCCGAACTACTGGGCGCTGCCGGCGATGGGTGATGCGGTGGCCTTCACCTACCGCAAGGACTGGTTCGCCAAGCCCGAGCTGCAGGCCGAGTTCAAGCAGAAGTACGGGCGTGAACTGGCGCCGCCCAAGACCTGGGACGAGTTCAAGCAGGTCGGCCAGTTCTTCCAGAACCGCGTGATCGACGGCAAGAAGGTCTACGGCGCGGCGCTCTACACCGAGCGCGGATCCGAAGGCATCACGATGGGCGTGACCAACACGCTGTACGCCTACGGCTTCGAGTACGAGAACCCGAAGAAGTC
>VBDL01000306.1:0-2210 GCA_005884255.1 Betaproteobacteria bacterium
GCGACCCTGAAGCTCATCTGAACCGCATTTCAGGGAGCGGGCGATACCCCGGGCAGTTCCGCGTCGAGCGTTGCGTCGAGCGCGTCAAGCACGCCGTCAGCGGCGGTCGCCTCGATCTGCTTGCGAAGCGCGAGCGCCCGCGCAACCAGCGCCTGGGTGTCGTCGCCCTTGCGATAGGCATAGCCGACGGTCAGCGTGCCCATGGGCTTGCCGGCCGCGTCGCGCAGCGAGATGTCGACATTGAAACGCCTGCCGTCGGCGTGCAGGCCCGTCTGCGGCTCGGTGGCGTGGAGCACTTTCATATCGTCCTCGTCGGCCTTCTTGCCGTGGCGGCCGAAGGTGGAGCCGAGGATCATGAGCTGGCCGCCGCTGAAGCCGCGCAGCGTCACCGCGCGCAGGTCGGACGGCTCGCGCGCCACGATCTCGTCGACCAGCCTTTGCGCCTTCGTCTTCGTCGTCGCACCGGACACGAACGGATACCGCTCGAGCAGGTTGCGTGCGTTGAGGATGCTGCGCGCGAGCTGGTCGCGGATGGCGACCGCATCGCGTTCCACGGCGGCTTCGTCACTCTCGTGCCGGCTCAGCCACGAAAGGCCGAGGGTTCCCACGACGATGCCTGTCGTGTCGAGCAAGGGCAACGCCACGTCGACACGGCGGCCGCCGGCCGGATGTCCGATGCGACCGATCGTGGAGGCGATCATCACCGGTTCGCCGCCGCCGGAAGGTGTGGCGTGCAGCGTCACGGCCAGCAGGCAGGGATGGCCCGCCACAGTCCGGTCCACCAGCTCTTGCGCGTAGGCCTTGCCCGGCACCTGCGCGAACAGCGGGGCGCACAGCGCGGCCGCCAGCAACGAGAGGACGAAGCGCAGCGCAGGTCCGAGGGCACTCATCGTGTGGCGAGCGTCAGAAGTCGATCTTCGCGTTGAACTTGATGCTGCGGTCCATGCCGATGCCGTAGGTGCCGGTCTGCACCGAGTTCTGCGGGTTGCATAGCTCAGGCCCGCGTCGAACAGCGTGTAGCCCGGGATGTAGGCCTGGTTCTCGGGATTCACCGGGCGCTGGGAGATCGTCTTCAGGCCGGCCTTCAGCGTCAGGCCCGGCAGCGCCGCCACGCGGTAGCTGAGGCCGAGGTTGGTGTTCCACGTCGGCGTGTTCTCGGGCACCTTGCCGTCGATCAGCGGCTGCACCGGCGAGTCCTGCCGCGCGCGCATCCGCAGCACCGCGGCGTTGAGCTTCCAGTCTCGGTTGATGTCGTAGCTGACCGTCGCCTCGACACCCTTGTACGACAGGTCGCCGCTGTAGCCGAAGATGTTGCTCACGGGGTCGGTGACCGCGTTGCCGCGCGTGATGTCGAAGTACGACGCGCTGAGCGACAGGCCCTTGAAGTACGAGTCGCGGATACCGATCTCCTTTTGCTTGGAGATGGCCGGCGGCAGGATCTCGTTCTGGTTCTTCGCGTTCGCCGGCGCAGTGCCGCCGGCCTCGAGCCCTTCCATATAGCTGGCGAAGACCGTCGTCGTCGGCCGGATGTCGTACAGCACGCCGTAGGCGGGTGAGGTGAGGTAGCTCTTGCTCGAGACGTTGCCGTTCACCTCCTTGTCCTGTACCGCGCGTGCGCCGAGCAGCAGCTTCAGCTTCGGCGTGATGCCGATCGTGTCGTAGACGTACAGCCCGGTGTCGGTGCTCGTCTGCGACGGCCTCGCCGTGCCGGGCTTGGTGAAGACCGGCGCATTCAGCACGATCGGCTCGTAGATGTTTTGCTTCTGCGCCAGCGTGACGGTCTGCAGGTCATACGACACCGAGTAGCGCTCGCTGCTCGACAGCCCAACCGTGAGGTCGTGGCTGACACCCCAGGTCTTGAAGTGCCCGAGCGCCTCGGTGCGGTAGAAGGTGTTGCGGTAGTCGTTGGTGATCGGCTGCACGGTCACCGTGCCGCCGGCGCCGGTGTTGATGTCGTACCCGGCGATGCGCACCGTGTTGCGGTGGCGATGCGAGTCGGAGTAGCCGGCCTGTGCGAGCAGGTTCCAGTTGTCGGTCAGCGCATAGTCGGCGCGCACCTGCACGTTGGCCGTGCGCGGGGTGTAGAGGTTCCAGTCGCCCGACAGCAGGTTGCGCGGATCGGGCACGGGTGTGATCGGCACCACGCCCTTCACCGCCGGCAGCAGCGAGATGCCGGCCTGCTCGGGCACGTTGCGCCGGTAGTACTCGAT
>VBDL01000306.1:2265-9126 GCA_005884255.1 Betaproteobacteria bacterium
GTCGCCGAGGCGTTGAAGCGCAGGCCCACCTGCTTCTCGTCGCCGAAGCGCCGGCCGACATCGACGGCGGCGCCATACTGACCGAACGAGTTGCCCGCCAGCCCGACGCTGGTGACGTCGCGCTCGTCGGCTCGCTTGGTGACGAAGTTGATGATGCCTGCAGGGCTCGCCACGCCGAACATCAGCGCGTTGGCGCCCTTGAGCGTCTCGACGCGCTCCTTGTTCTCGGTCGGATTGGTGATGACGCCGGTGACCGGCAGGCCACCGTCGAGGCGGTAGTTGGAGAACAGGTTGAGTTTGATGCCGCGGATCGAGAACGCGTCGTTCGAGCTACCGGCCGAGTTGGTCGCCTGCACGCCGGCAACGTTCTTGATCGCCTCAGAATACCCCTCCTGCGTCTGCCCCAGGCCCTGGCCGGAGACGACCTCCTTGGTCATCGGCAGGTTCTGCCGGTTGCCGAGTTCCTGCTTGTTGTATTCCTCGATCGCATCGGCGCCTCGCGATGCGCTGGCCCAGCTCGGCTGCGATCTGGCCGGCCCGGCGCTGCAGCGAGTCGACGTCCTCGCCCGCGCGGTACGGGAAGACGACCGCAACGGCGCCCACCGTCGCACCCGACTCGTCGATCACCGGCACCTTGGCCTCGAAGCGCGCGCCGCGCGCGTCGGCCTGGCCCTGCGGCTTGCCGCTGCTGATCACCGTGAGGTCGCCCTCGTCGGCCGGCTTGCCGATGCGACCGATGTTCGATGCGACGATCGGGTAGCCGTCGCCCGTCTTGGGCGTGCGCGCGTGCAGTGCGAGCACCTCGACCTCGGGATGGGCGTGCAGCGCCTCGTCGACCAGCAGCTGCGCATAGCTGCGTGTCGCGATGCGCGGGTCGAGCTGCGCGGGGTCGCTCAGGCTTGCCACATCCAGGATCCGCCGGCTCATCTCGTCGCGGTACTGCGCCGCCTTCTTGACCAGCGCTTCCTGGTCGGTGCCCGGGGGGTACGGGAAGGTGAACTCCACCGTGCCGATCACCTGCTTGAAGATATCGAACAGCGGCAGCTCGACCTCGACGTTCTCGTCGCCGCGCCGATTGATCTCGATGCGCGGCTGGCCGGTCTTCAGTACCGCGACGTCATCGGCGTCGGAAGGCCGGCCCACCCGAGCGCGCGACTTCGCGGCAACGATGACGCTCTGCGCAGCGCCGCTCGGGGTGGCGTGAAGGTCAATCTCGAGCAGCTCCGGGTGCAGCGCCGCAGTGCTCTCGACCAGGGATTGCGCGTAGCGCAGCGGCCCGCTCTGGCTGCCCGCTTGCTGCGACGCGGGCGTCTGCGGTGCGCCCGTCTGCGCCTGCACCATTGGGAACGCGGCAAGGATGGCCAGCGCCAGCGCCGTCTTCATACTCTTCATCATGTCTCCTCTCGTTGTTCGCCGAGCGTAGATGGCGCGGCTGAACTTTTCCTGTAGCGCGCCTGAATGTCCTTTCAGCCGCCGAGCGCCCATGCGAGCGCGGCGACGGCGAGCGTCGAAGGGATGAGCGTCTTCTTCATGTCATGCGTCTTTCAGTCGAGCTTGGCGAGTTCCTCGGCCGCCTCGGCGGCCGAGAGCGGCAGGTAGCGCTGCGGCGTGTCGGCGACGGCCTGCTGGCCTTCACGCGAGAGCACGAGCCGCAAGAATTCGCGTGCGAACGGCGACAGCGGTGGCCGTGCGTAAATGAGCAGCGGGCGGTCGAGCGGATAGCGGCCCGCGATCAGGTTGTCGACCGTGGGCGCGACCGGCGGTGCGCCGTCCGAGGGGGCGAGCGGCAGCGCGCGCACCTCGCTCGTCGCACGCATCGCGGCAGCGAACCCGATGCCGCGCAGGTCCTGGCCGACTCGCTCCACCACCTGCGCCGACTGCGGGAAGCCGCGCAAGGCCGGCGCGAAGTCCGCCTCGCCGAGCGTCCTGCGGCGCATCTCGTGCGCGAGCGCCGTGCCGCCCTGCAGGCCGTAGATCGCGATGGGCTCTTGCGACCACGCGCCGGTGAGGCCGAGTTCGCCCCAGGTGCGCACCGCGCCGGAAAACACCCGGTGCAGCTGCGCCAGGCTGAGCGATGGCAGCGGGTTGTCCTGGTGGACGAAGACGGCCAGCGGGCCGCTCAACGCACGCGCATCAAGCGAGGCATGCGCAACGCGGAACGCGACCGGATCGCCGCCGGCGCGCAAGCGGTAGTCCGCGAGCTGCGGCGGCGTGAACTCGGCGCCCATCGGCGCGAGCGCCGATTCGCCCGTTGCCAACGCGGCCGGCGCGAAGCGGGTCCCCGGAAGGTCGAGCTCGATCGCCACGCCCGGATGCGCGGCCATGAACCGGCGCACGATCGGCTCGAGCAGGTCATGCATGTCGTTGTAGCCGACGATGCGCGCCGGCGCCGCAGGAACCGCGAATGCGCGCGGCTCGTAGTGCGGCAGCGCCGGATCGACCGCCGACGCAGCGCCGGCGGACGCGGCGAACGCGAGCATCGCGCCGACGAGCGATTTCATCGCCGGCCTCCTGCAGCGAACGTTGTCCATAGGTCCAGCACCAGCCGGCCGCCTTGCGCGCGCGAGACGCACACCAGGATGCGGTCGCCCGCCGCGCGCTCCTTCTCGTGCAGCCTAAAACGCGCGGTCGGTGTCACGTCACGTCTCCTGTGTTGTGGCTTCGACGTTCAGCGCGCGGCGGCCAGCAGCGCGGTCTTCCAGTTCGCGATGAACTCGCGCTGCTGCTGCGGATCGAGCGCGCCCGCAATCTTCGGGTCGACGGGGATCGGGCGCGCCGCCGCGCCCAGGTGATGCGCGAGCTTGGCCGCCGTGTATCGGGCATCCACGTCATCGCGCACGGCGAACAGCTTGATCGCGTCGCCGATGTGAACATCACGCGCGACAACACCAGCGTGTAGTCGCGGGGCAGGACAACACCGAGCGACGGCAGCTCCTCCCGGCCGCGCACCAGGGCGTAGGCACCCATGATGTTGTACCCGAGCAGGTATTCGCCGGAGTTCACCTTGGCCAGCATTTCGCCGGTGCCGCCGGACTCCTGCACGCGTGCGTGGCCGAGGGAGCGCAGCAGCTCCGGCAGCCGGGGGTACTGCGTGTCGTCCTGCTGAGCAAACAGATAGCCCACGCCGCTCTTGGCGATGTCGAACATCGCCACCTTGCCGGCGAACTTGTCGACGCGTTCGGTGAGCAGCTTCGCCAATTCGGCCCGGTCGTGCGGCACCTCGTTCTCGGCGACGAGGTTCTTGTTGTAGACGAACACCACGGGCTCGAAGGTCGTGCCCCAGGCCTGGTCACGCCAGCGGGACCACGCCGGCAGGTGATCGCGCTCGGGTGATGCGTACGACGCGGCATGGCCGTCGCGCACCAGCATCATCTGCAGGTCCATCGCCGAGCTCCACATCACGTCGGCCGACGGCTGGCCCCGCTTCACTTCGTCGAGGAAGCGCCCGGCGACCTCGTTGGAGCCGCCATCGCCGTCGTACTCGACCTTGATATCGGGGTACAGCGCCTTGAAGTCGGCCACCAGCGGCGCGGCGGCCTTGTTGCCGAGCACGCTGTAGACCACCACCTTGCCTTCCTTGCGGGCGGCGTCCACGACCTTCGCGTAGTCAGCCGGATAGCCGGCCGGCACCTGCGCAAAGGCGGGACCGGCGCAAGCAGCCAGCGCGAGCGCGATCGAATGCAGCAGCTTCATCATCGACTCCTCGTAGTGATCAGCGGCGCGACAGCGTCAGCAGCGTGAACGTGTCGTTGAAGTAGGTGTTCGGGTAGAACGGCGCGACGCCGCGACTCCACTCCTTGCTCGCGTCGACCGTGCCTTCGGCGGCGACGAGGTAGACCTTCTTGGTCTTCGGGTCGAGCGCCATCGTGCGTGCGTTCGGCCGTGTGTTGGTCGCCTCGACCAGCTTGTAGGTGTCGGCATCGACCTGCTCGATCACCACCATGTTGGCGTCGACGCCATTCGAGGTGTAGATGCGGCGCTGCTCGGCGTCGAACAGCACGACGTCGTTGCCGCGGCCGATCGTGGTCGTCGCGACGATGCGACCGCTGTCGGCTTCCATCGCGGCGAGCACCGGGCTCGCGCCGCGGCAGCCGACGAACACGCGTCGCGCCGCCGCGTCGAACGCCATGCCGCTGGGCTGCTCGCAGCTCGGCACGGTGCTGTATTCCGCGACGAGTCTGCGCTCCTTCATGTCGATGCGCACGACCTTGTTGCGATCGCGCAGCGCGACGAGCACTTGGCCCTTGCCGTCCGGCGCAGCGCCTTCGATCTTGTGACTGTCGATCTGCAGCTTGCCCAGCGGCGCGCCGGTCTTGGCGTCGAGGAACGCGACCTGCTGGCTGTCGCCCATCGTGACGAGGATCTGCCGCGTCACGGGGTCGTAGAAGCCGTTGTCGGCGTCGTCGCCGAACTTCACGCGATCCAGCGTCTTGCGCGTGGAGAGGTCGAAGACGGTGGTCGAGCCGTCGAGGTTGATCGTGTAGCCGCGGTTGAACTCGGGCACCAGCACGACCGCGTTGCCGCCGCGCGTGTTGGCCAGTGTTCCGAGCAGCTTCTTCGCCTTGGCGTCGTAGACCAGGACGCCATCGTCCCGACGCGAGATGTACAGCCGGGAATGCGCATCGTCGAACGCGAGGTAATCCCAGTTCGGCCGGGTAAGGCTCTTGATCGTCTGCGCGGACTCGATGCGGTACAGCGGGCCCGCGACCGCACCGAGCGTGCACAGCGCGCTCGACAGCGCGATGAGCGTGGATAGGGAGCGACGAATCAGCTTCATGAGCAACGTCTCCTTGCTGGTGTTGTGGCGTGTGAGGCGTAACGGTAGGCGGGCCGCCTGAAGTCAACCTGTAGCGACCCTGAAAGTGGTGTCAGGAACGCCGGCGCACCGCGTCGCGCTGCTAGAACAGGATGCCGAGGATGGCCTTCACCGTCAGGTCGTCGGCGCCCTTCGTCAGACCCCGACCGACGCCGAGGGCGAGGTCGTAGGCGCACGACTCGACGCAGAGTCGTTGAGGGCCTCGAGAGCGTCAGAGGTCGAGCACGAGCCGTTCGCTCTTCGCGCGCGACACGCACGGCAGCATCTTCTGGCCGGCGCTGCGCTCGGCTTCACTCAGGAACGCGTCGCGGTGATCGGGGATGCCGGCGAGCACGCCGGTCAGGCAGGCCCCGCACACGCCCTGCTCGCAGGAGGTCGTGATGCCGCAAATGGCCTCTTCCCTCAGCACGTTGATGATGCTCTTGGATGCCGGCACGGTGTAGGTGCCGCCGCTGCGCGCCAGCGTGATCTCGAAGGGCTTGCGCACGCCTGCACCGGCCATCGGATCAGCGCCGAAGTATTCGGCGTGGATCGCCTCGGGCGGCCAGTGAGCGGCCGCCACATCCTCGACCAGGCTCATGAAGCGCTTGGAGCCGCACAGGTACAGATGCGCGTTCTCGGGCCGGCGCCACAGCAGGTGCTTGAGCGTGTCGTGCAGTCGATCGGGTTCGACGGCATAGTGAAAGCTGACCTTGCCGCGGAACTTCGGCTCCGACAGTTCCCCGTGGAAAGCGGTGTGCTCGATCGAGCGGGTGAAGGAGTGCAGCTCGAACGAGGCGCCGCGCGACAGCAGGTGGCGCGCCATGCAGATGAGTGGCGTGATGCCGATGCCACTGGCAAGCAACACGTGGTGCTCGGCCGAGCGGTCGAGCGGAAAGTGGTTCTTCGGTATGCCGATGGACATCACATCGCCTTCGGCGACGCCCTCGTGCATCGCACGCGATCCTCCGCGAGAATCGGCGGCGTGTTTCACCGCGATCAGGTAGCGCCCGCTTTCCCCCGGGTCGTTGCACAACGAGTACTGCCGCACCAGCCCCTCGTCGACATGCACGTTGATGTGGGAGCCAGGTGTGAAGCTGGGCAGCGGCGTACCGTTCGCGCTGACGAGTTCAAAGCATTTGATGTCAGTCGCCTCGTCGTGGACCTTGTTGATGCGCACGTCGATGGTCGGTGCGTTCGAGCGCACCGGCGAGCGCCGCCGGCGCAAGAAGCTCGCAAAGCCGGTGTAGGCCATCACAGGAACCGCGAGCACGCCGGCGAGCAATGCCAGTTGTCCCGGCACGCCACCGATCTGGCCGGTGTGGAAGGAGAGGGTCCAGAAGTACAGCTTGTGGCCCAGGCTGCTGGCGGCATAGGGGGTGTAGCGCAGCACCTTGCCGCTGTAGGCATCGAGACTGAGCAGCGCGCGGGCATTCGGATGCGGCGCGCCGCGTGCGATCAGAAATCCTTCCAGAGCCGCATCGGGCTTGTCGGCGGGGAACTTCAGCAGCGCATCGGCCACGTGAGGCATCAGCGCCTGCGCGCGTTGCCAGAAGGCCTCCATCGACAGACGTTCCACGCCTGCCTGGACTGCCGACTTCGCCGGCTTCGACGGCAGCGCCGAACCGGTCATCTGGTAGAGGCCTTCGCGGTACCAGGCGAAGGAGAGCGGCAGGCCGGTCAAGGTCAGCATCAGCAGGATCACGCTTGCATAAACCCCGATCGTCTGATGCCGGTTCAGATGACGCGCCCGACCGGTGAGTCTCGCGTCGAGCATCAGCGCCCTTTTAACGCCGCCTCGTCGCGGCCACCACAAGTAGACCCCACCGACGATGAGCGCGATCCCGAAAATGATCGAGGCCGCTCCGCTGATGCTGCGCACCACCTCGCCTTCGCTGTAGCGCAGGATGTGCATTTGCTCGATCCGTCCGAGCAGGCCGCTGTAGCGGGCCCGCTCACCCAGCACCTCGCCGGTACAGGGGTTCAGGTAGACGTCCTCCTGAGGATCAGCGAAGCGGATGCGCGCAGCAGGCATCCGCAGTTCGCCTTCTTCGGCAGCGGTGATG
>VBDL01000307.1 GCA_005884255.1 Betaproteobacteria bacterium
TGCTGATCGGCCTCTTCTTCGTGCAGCGGCACGGCACCGAGACGGTGGGCAAGTTCTTCGGTCCCGTTCTCGTGCTGTGGTTCATCGCGCTCGCCGTCAGCGGCCTGTGGCAGATCGCCCAGCAACCGGCCATCGTGGCCGCGCTCGACCCGCGTCAGGCGTTGCACTTCCTGCAGTTGCGCGGCTGGCATCTGTTCGCTGCCATGGGCGCCATCGTGCTCGCCATCACTGGCGCCGAGGCGCTCTATGCCGACATGGGGCACTTCGGCCGTCTGCCGATCCGCCTGGCCTGGATGGGGCTCGTGCTGCCGTCGCTGACCATCAACTACATGGGCCAAGCGGCCTTGTTGATGCGCGATCCGGCAGCGCTGGAGAACCCGTTCTTCCACATGTTCCCGAGTGTCGCGGTGCTACCGATGGTGATCCTCGCCACGGCGGCATCGGTGATTGCGTCGCAGGCCGTGATCTCCGGCGCGTACTCGATCACCAAGCAGGCCATCCAGCTGGGCTTCCTGCCACGCATGCAGGTGCTGTACACCTCGGCCAAGGAGCAGGGACAGATCTACATGCCGGAGGTCAACAGCTTCCTGCTCGTGGCCGTGCTGCTGGCCACCATTGGCTTCGGCAGCTCGTCGGCGCTGGCCGCCGCGTACGGCATCGCGGTCACGGTGACGATGCTCAGCACGACCATCCTCACCTTCTTCGTGGTCCGCTACGGATGGGGCTATCCCCTGGTGATCGCCTTCGGGGCGACGGGTTTGTTCCTTGCGCTCGATGTGCTGCTGGTCACATCGACGTCGCTGAAGTTCCTGCAAGGCGGCTGGTTCCCCATCGTGATGGGCATTGGCCTGTTCACGGTGATGACCACCTGGAAGCGCGGCCGCGAGATCCTGGTGGAGAACATGCGGGAGGACAATGCCGAGCTGCTGCCCTTCATCAGCGCGCTGGCCGAGGAAGACATGCCCCGCGTGCCGCGCACCGCGGTGTATGCGGTGGCTGACCCTGACATCGTGCCGCAGGCGCTGCTGCACAACCTGAAGCACAACCAGGTGCTGCACGAGCAGAACATCATCCTCACGGTCGCCTTCCACGACGTGCCGTGGATTCCATTCGACGAGCGCGTGGAGATCGAGCCGCTGGTGCGCGGTTTCTGGCGCGTGCGCGTGAACTACGGCTTCAAGAACCAGCCCGACATCCCGAAGGCGCTGGAGCTCTGCGAGGGCCGCGGGCTGGAGATCGAGCCGATGACCACCTCGTACTTCCTCAGCCGCGAGGTGGTCGTGCCCATGAAGGGCGGCCCCGGCATGGCGCACTGGCGCGAGGCCATGTTCGCCACGATGTCGCGCAATGCCGGCAGCGTCGTGGAGTTCTTCAGGCTGCCGAACAATGCGGTGATCGAGCTCGGTACACGCGTGCAGATCTAAGCCCGCCGCCGCGTAGGGCCGCTCCCAAGCAAGGCGGAGCCCCCTCGGGGGGCGGGCGCTGTACTCAGCGACCGGGGGCGCACATCAAAGCCAGCCGGCGCGCTTGAAGCGTCTGTAGAGCTCAGCACAGGTGCCCGCGATCACCGCCAGCGCGACCGGATAGCCGTACTCCCACTGCAGCTCGGGCATGCTCTTGAAGTTCATGCCCCAGATGCCGGCGAACGCGGTGGCCACCGCGAACAGGCCGGCCCACGCGGCGAGGCGCTTGGTCACTTCGGACTCCTCGATCGTCACCATCGATAGGTTCACCTGGATTGCCGTGCCGATGGTGTCGCGCACCGCATCGAGCGTGGTGTTGATGCGCACCAGGTGATCGTAGACGTCGCGGAAGTAGTCCCGGCTGTCGGCGCATACCGCGGGCACGCGGCCGAACGTGAGCTTGCTCGCCGATTCCATCAGCGGCGCCACCACATGCTTGAGCGTGCCGATCTTGCGCTTGAGGTCATAGAGGCTCTGCACGTTCGCGCGCGCCGTGCCGCGTTCGAAGATCTGCCCCTCGATCGCTTCGAGGTCGGTCTCCAGCGCGTCGATCACCGGGAAGTAGCGGTCGACCACCGCGTCCATCAGCGCGTAGAAGACGAAGGCCGAGCCGTGGCGCAGCAGGTGCGGCTCGCGCTCGGCGCGCGCGCGCACGCCGAGGAAGCCCTGGTGGCTGCGGTTGCGCACCGAGAGCACGAAGTTCGGCCCGACGAAGATGCTGACCTCGCCCACCTGCAGCTCGTCGGTGGGGCTGAACTCCACGGTGTGGATCACCGCGAAGATCATGTCGCCGTATTCCTCGATCTTCGGCCGCTGGTGGCCGTGTCGGGCATCTTCCACCGCCAGGTCGTGCAGACCGAACTCGCGCTGCATCGCCACCAGCTCGTCGTCGCTCGAGTCGCGCAGCGCCACCCACACGAAGCAGCCGGGGCGCATCAGGTAGTCGCTGATCTGCTCGACACTCAGGTCGGCGAGCTTGGTGCCGTTCTCGTAGGCCACGCAGTTGATAAGCATTTTCAGTCCCCGAAGTCCTGCGGGCCGACTGTAGCGCTGCCCCGCGGCGCGGCGCACAATGCCGGTCGTCGATCAGAAGAAGGAGAACGCTATGAAGGGCGATGCCAAGGTCCTCAAGTACCTCAACACTCAGCTGAAGAACGAGCTGACCGCGATCAACCAGTACTTCCTGCACTGCCGCATGCTGAAGAACTGGGGCTTCGAGCGCATGGCCAAGCACGAGTACGACGAGTCGATCGAGGAGATGAAGCACGCCGACCGGTTGATCGAGCGCATCCTCGTGCTCGAAGGCCTGCCCAACCTGCAAGACCTCGGCAAGCTGCTGATCGGCGAGAGCGCGATCGAGATCCTGTCGTGCGACTTGAAGCTGGAGCAGGGCTCGCAGACGGTGCTGAAGGAAGCCGTCCAGCACGCCGAGAGCGTGCGCGATTACGTCTCGCGCGAAATCTTCGAAGACATCCTCAAGGACACCGAGGAGCACATCGACTACCTCGAAACGCAGATCGAGCTCGTGGGCAAGGTCGGCGAGCAGAACTACCTGCAGAGCCAGATGGGCGAAGGCTCACCCTCGTGAGCTTTTCCCCGCAACCCGCAGGGCAATGCAGGGCAATCAATTGAGAAGCATTCGCATCTGATATAGACTGGCGGTGCCTGACCCAGCACCGCCATGATCGTCTGCCTCTGCCACCGCATCTCCGACCGCGACATCGAGCACGCGGTGCAACAGGGCATTCACGACTTCGAGACACTGCAGGACGAGACCTGCGTTGCGCGCAACTGCGCCTGCTGCGAGGACTGCGCGCGCGAGGTGTTCGACGATGCGCTGGCGGCCAAGTTCGCGCAGTGCGGGCGGCCGGTGATTCCGGTCAAGCCGGTGGCTCTCGCCTGATCAGACCAGCAGACCCTTGCGCTCGATGAACTCGATCACCTGATCGAGCCCGCTCCTCGTCTTCAGGTTCGTCATCACGAACGGCCGGTTCGGCCGCATGCGCCGCGTGTCGGCTTCCATCACCGCGAGGTCGGCGCCGACGTAGGGCGCGAGGTCGGTCTTGTTGATGACGAAGAGGTCGCTCTTCGTGATGCCGGGCCCGCCCTTGCGCGGGATCTTCTCGCCGGCGGCGACGTCGATCACGTAGATCGTCAGGTCACTCAGTTCCGGGCTGAAGGTCGCGGCCAGGTTGTCGCCGCCAGACTCGATGAACACGATGTCGGCATCCGGAAAGCGCTCCAGCATGCGGTCCACCGCTTCGAGGTTGATCGACGCATCCTCGCGGATCGCGGTGTGCGGGCAGCCGCCGGTCTCCACACCCAT
>VBDL01000308.1 GCA_005884255.1 Betaproteobacteria bacterium
TGCATGCCGGCGCCATCTGGCAGCCGCTGGCGGGCCGACCGGTGCTGTTCGAGTTGGCGCGCGCGCTCGCGGAGGCGTGGCCGGGTGACGTGGATCGGCACGTGCTGATCGCACGCGCGTTCCGCACCCGCCACCCCGACGAGACGCACCGGGCGCGCCTGCGCGTCGAGATCGGCCGTTTGCGCGCGCTCGCCGCGCCGCTGGCGCGCATCGAGGCCAGCGCGAACGGCTTCGTGCTCAAGCCGCTCACGCCGCAGGACGAGCGTGCCGTCGTCGTCCTGATCCCGCCCATCGATGGCGATCAGGCGTCGCTGCTGGCGCTGCTGGCCGACGGTGCGGCCTGGTCGACCTCGGCCCTGGCGCTGGCTCTCGGCGCGAGCCAGCGCACGGTCCAGCGCGCGCTCGTCGAACTCGAGGCCGCTGGGCGGGTGCGCGCCATCGGGCGCGCGCGCACAAAGCGCTGGTTGTCGCCGCCGCTGGCCGGATTCACGACAAACTTGTTACTCCCTGCCTCGCTGCCACTCACGTAGATTGGGTTCCGCGGCGCCGTTCCGAGCGCGCCGAAAGGAACCCGTCAATGACCCGCACCCCAGGCAGCACAGGCAACACGAAACGGCAAGCACCGGCGCGCGCGGCCGAGATCGTGCGCGAGTACGGCCCCTTCGCCGGCGCCGATAGCATCGCCGGCGTCACCCACGACGGCCGCCGCGTGTGGGCCGCCACCGGAGCCAGGCTGATCGCCTTCGATCCCGAGAGCGGACAACTCGCGCGCACGCTCGACCGCGCCGGCGACGCCGGCACCGCCTTCGATGGCACGCACCTCTACCAGATCGCCGAAGCGCGCATCGACAAGATCGATCCCGCCACCGGCGACGTGGTGGCGTCGATCCCGGCGCCCGGCCACGGCGGCGACTCGGGCCTCGCCTGGGCCGAGGGCAGCCTGTGGGTGGGGCAGTACCGCGATCGCAAGATCCACCAGGTCGATCCCGCGACGGGCGCCATTCTGCGCACCATCGAATGCAACCGCTTCGTCACCGGCGTGACCTGGGTCGACGGCGAGCTGTGGCACGGCACCTGGGAAGGCGACGAGAGCGAGATCCGCCGCATCCATCCGGACAGCGGCGCCGTGCTCGAGCGGCTCGAGATGCCGAGCGGGACGGGCGTCAGCGGGCTCGAGTCCGACGGGGCCGACCTGTTCTATTGCGGCGGCGGATCGAGCGGAAAGGTCCGCGCCGTGCGACGTTTCAAAGGAG
>VBDL01000309.1 GCA_005884255.1 Betaproteobacteria bacterium
CCCGTGGATGGGCGCGCTCGACGACAACCTGGAAGTGCTGTCGCGCAGCGACTCGAGCGCCGGCGAGTGGGGCCGCGCGGCGACCAACGACCTGGTGCGCAGCAAGATCAAGATCAAGAGCCTGAACTTCATGCGCGGGCGCACCTTCCTCAACAAGTACGTCATCATCGACGAGGCGCAGAACCTCACGCCCAAGCAGATGAAGACACTGATCACGCGCGCCGGCCCCGGCACGAAGATCGTGTGCCTGGGCAACCTGGCGCAGATCGACACGCCCTACCTCACCGAAGGCAGCTCGGGCCTGACCTACGCGGTGGACCGCTTCAAGGGCTGGCCGCACTCCGGCCACGTGATGCTGGCGCGCGGCGAGCGCTCGCGGCTCGCCGACTTCGCGAGCGAGGTGCTCTGAAGGCGGTGGGCTGAAGCCCACACTACGAACTTCTTCTACTTCCGGAGGTAGTCGAAGAAGGCCTTGGAGTTGGTATCGCGCCCGAGGAACTCGTGCACCAGCTCCAACGGCGGGCGCTGCCCGCCGTTGGCCAGCACCGCGCTGCGATAGCGCGCACCGACCGAGGCATCGAGCTTGTCGGCGCCGAAGGCCGTGCGCATGTCCATCGCCACCACCAGGCTCCACAGGTAGCCGTAGTAGCCCGCGCCGTAGTTGCTCGCGATGTGCGCGAAGCCGGCCGGGAACTTGGTGCCAGCCACATAGCCCAGCGGCGTGGCGCCTTCCATCTGCGCCCACAGCGGCAGCGCCTCGGCGTCCTGCGCGCTGTACAGCGCCAGGTCGTAGCTCGCATAGAGGTGCTGCCGCGCGTAGCGCACGCCCTTGCCGTAGTCGCGCGCGGCCACCGCCTTGTCGAGCAGGTCGTCGGGCACCGGCTTGCAGCCCGGGCACACCTCGGTGAACACCTTGAGCACACGCTTGTCGTAGACCCAGTCCTCGAGCATCTGCGACGGCGCCTCGGCGAAGTCGTGCTGCACGCTGGTGCCTCCCTGCGCCGAGTAACGCGTGGCCGACAGGTTGTTGTGCACCGCGTGGCCGAATTCGTGCAGCAGCGTCTCCAGCTCGTCCAGCGTCAGGCCCTTGCGGTCGAGGTTGACCACCAGCGCAGCCTGCGGCGCGCGCTTGAGCAAGGTCGAGCCATTGCGGAAGCTCCACACCGCCGCGTGGTTGTACTTGTTCTCGCGCGGATAGAGGTCGATGTACAGCGTGGCCAGCGGCTTGCGGCTGGCGGCGTCGCTCACCGCATAGGCCTGCACGTCTGCATGCCAGGCCTGCACCGGCACGCGGGTATAGCGCACGCCCATCATCTTCTCGACCACACGCATCACGAACTGCAGGCTTTCCTGCGGCGGGAAGTACGGGCGGAACAGCTCCTGGTCGACGCTGTAGCGTTCGCGGCGCAGGCGCTCGGTGTAATAGGCCACGTCCCATCGCTGCAAGGTGGTGGCCTCCAGCGGCTGGTTCAGCTGCCGCGCCTTGGCCTCGCGCAGCTCGCCGAGCTCGCGCTTCTCGGCCTCGGTGACCGTGGCCTTCACCTCACCGAGGAAGGCCTGCACGCGCGCCGTGCTGCCGACCATGCGCCGGCGCAGCAGGAAGTCGTCGTAGCTCGTGAAGCCGAACAACTGGGCGTACTCGCGGCGCGCGCGCGAGATTTCCCCGAGCAGCGCCAGGTTGGCATCGCCGCCCTCGTTGGTCTTGGCACGCCACATGCGCTCGCGCGTGGCGGCGCTGTCGGCCGACTGCATCACCGGCAGGTAGCTCGGATAGTCCAGACCGAGCAGCACGCGGCCCTCGCCATCGCGCTTGGCCGCCTTCCACACGCCCTCGGGCACGCCGCGCAGTTCGTCCACGGTGAAAGCCACCCGCGTGCCGTCTTCGCGCACGTTCTTGTTGAACTGAAGGCTCAGCTCGGTGATGCGGTCAGCGAGCTGCTTGGCGCGCTGGCGCTTGTCCGCGGGCAGCGCGACGCCGGAATCCTCGAAGTTCTCCAGCGTCAGCCGCCGCGCCTCGCGATCGATGGCGTCGCGCGGCTGCACCTGCTTCGCGGCACGGTAGAGCGCCTCGTTCTGGCCCAGCGACGAGAAGAAGTCCTGCCAGCGTAGAAGGCAGGCCTGGGCGGCGTCGCGTACCGTTTTGTCCGGGTGCACGTTGGGCAGCAGGTCGATGGGGCCGGAGGCGTCCTCGACGTAGGCATTGAGCGCGTCCGATGCGGCCAGCCAGCCGGCCGACGGCTTGCGCTTCTCCAGCACCTTCAGGCGCTGCTGCGCGCCGGCGAGCCCGTGATCGCAGGCCTCCTTGACCTGAGCCGCGCTGCTGTAGTGGGGGAATGCCGGACCGGGCAGCGAGGCTGCGGCGTGGGCGGCGGTGGCCAGCGACAGGGCGGCAAGGGCAATGGCAGGCTTCATGCGGGCTCTTGGATCAACGCCGCAACGCGCGGCGGCGCATTGTTGCGCGTTCGCCGCCTGGGCCCAAGCGTCGATGCGACGAACGGGGGAAATGGGGGGCCAGGCCGCAAGCGGCGCCGCGGCTCGCGTATCGTGCAGGTCACAGCTACTGCAGGAGAGTCCCGATGCCGCTGGCCCGCTGTGTTGCGGTGGTGCTGTTGATGGTGCTGACGTCGACGCGAGCGACCGACGCCGAGATTCGCCTGTACGAGCTGCGCCTGCCGCCGGGCTTCTCGATCGAGCTGCTGGCGCACGTGCCCAATGCTCGGCAGATGGCGCTGGGTGACGATCGCATTCTCTACGTGGGGTCGATGCGCGAGGGCAAGGTGCACGCGCTGCAGCTGGACGAGCAATACCGCGCCGGCAAGCTCCACGTCGTTGCCAGCGGACTGAACATGCCGGTCGGCGTGGCCTACCGGCAGGGCAGCCTCTACATCTCCGCCGTCGACCGCATCCTGCGCCTGGACGGCATCTCGCAGCGGCTGGCCGATCCGCCGGCGCCCGTCGTCGTCACCGACAAGTTGCCGAAAGAAGGCCACCACGGCTGGAAGTTCATCGCCTTCGGGCCCGACGGCTGGCTCTACGTGCCGGTCGGCGCGCCCTGCAACATCTGCGAGACCGACCCTGATCGCTATGCCGCCATCCTGCGCATGCAGCCCGACGGCTCGCAGCTGCAGACCTACGCGCGCGGCGTGCGCAACACGGTCGGCTTCGACTGGCAACCCGGCACGCACGAGCTCTGGTTCACCGACAACGGGCGCGACATGCTGGGCGACGATGTGCCGCCCGACGAGCTCAACCATGCGCCGCGCGCAGGCCTGAACTTCGGCTATCCGTACTGCCATGGCGCTGCGATTCCCGACCCCGAGTTCGGCAAGAGGCACGCGTGCAGCGAATTCACGCCGCCCGCGCAAGCGCTGGGCCCACATGTGGCGGCGCTCGGCATGCGCTTCTACACCGGCACGCAGTTCCCGCCGGAATACCGCGGCCAGGTCTTCATCGCCGAGCACGGCTCGTGGAACCGCACGCGGCCGATCGGCTATCGCGTGAGCCTGGTCAAGCTAGAGGGTAATCGTGCGGTGTCGTATCAGCCGTTCGTGAGCGGCTGGCTGCAGGGCAATCACACCTGGGGCCGCCCGGCCGACGTGCTGGTGCTGCCCGACGGCTCGCTGCTGATCTCCGACGACTACGCTGGCGCAATCTACCGCGTGCGCTACACCGGGCGTTGAACCAACTCTCTGATCTGCTGCAGCGCGGCCGGATCCTCGATGGTCGTCAGGTCACCGGGATCGCGCCCTTCGCACACGGCCTGGATGGCGCGCCGCAGCAGCTTGCCCGAGCGCGTCTTGGGCAGCACGGACACGAAGCGCACGCGGCTCGGGCGCGCGACCGCGCCGAGCTGCTCGTCCACGAGCTTCATGATCTCGCCCTCGAGCTTCAGCGCACCGGCCGCGTGTGCCGCCGGCGACGCGTCCTTCAGACGACGGCGGCTTCGGCGATCTCGGGGACGGTGAGACAGGCGGACTCGATCTCCTTCGTGCCCAGGCGGTGACCGGCGACATTGATCACGTCGTCGGTGCGGCCGAGGATGAAGAAGTAACCGTCCTCGTCGCGGATGCCCCAGTCGAAGGTGCTGTAGATCATGCGGCCGGGGAGGCTTTGCCAGTAGGTCGACACGAAGCGCGCATCGTCGCCCCACACGGTCTGCAGGCAGCCCGGCGGCAGCGGGCCTTCGATCGTGACCACGCCCCTCTGGTTCGCGCCTGCGAGCTCCTCGCCGCTGTGCTCGTCGATCAGCTTCACGTCATAGCCATACATCGGCAGACCCGGGCTGCCGAACTTGGTGGGCGTCGCCTCGATGCCGCGTGCCACGCTTAGGATGGGCCAGCCGGTCTCGGTCTGCCAGTAGTTGTCGATGATCGGGCGGCCGAGTCCTTCCGCGATCCACCTTGCGGTGGGCTCATCCAACGGCTCGCCCGCGAGAAACAGCGCGCGCAGGCTGCTGAGATCGTGTTGCTTCAGGTAGGCCGGGTCTTGCTTCTTCAGCACACGCA
>VBDL01000310.1 GCA_005884255.1 Betaproteobacteria bacterium
ATCGCGAGATCGGCCTCGAAGGCCAGGTCGGCCACCGGCAGGCGCAATCGGCTGGACACGCCGGTGTTGATCAACCGCTGCACCGTGCGCGCGATGCGCGCCGCCTCGTCGCCCACGCGCTCGAGGTTGGCGATGGTCTTGGAGATGGCGATCAAGAGGCGCAGGTCGCGCGCGGTCGGCTGGCGGCGCGCGATGATCGACGACAAGTCGCGATCGATCTCGATCTCCATCGCATTGACGCGCTCTTCGCCGCTGAGCACTTGCGTGGCAGTCTCGCCGCTGAAGTTGGTCAACGCGTAGATGGCTTGCGCGACCTGCGATTCGACGAGCCCGCCCATCTCGAGCACGCGCGTCGAGATGCCGCTGAGCTCCGCATCGAACTGCGTGGAAAGATGCTTCTCGCTCATCCGAATCTCCCGGTGATGTAGTCCTCAGTATCCTTCTTCTTCGGCTTCATGAAGAGGTCCGAGGTGGGCCCGAATTCGATCAGGTCGCCGAGGTACATGTAGGCCGTGTAGTCGGAGCAGCGCGCCGCCTGCTGCATGTTGTGCGTGACGATCACCACCGTGTAGTCGGCCTTCAGCTCGTGGATCAGCTCCTCGATCTTGCCGGTGGAGATCGGGTCCAGCGCCGAGCACGGCTCGTCCAGCAGCAGCACCTCGGGCTTGATCGCGATGCCGCGCGCGATGCACAGCCGCTGCTGCTGGCCGCCGGACAGGCCCGAGCCGCTCTGGTCGAGCTTGTCCTTCACCTCGTTCCACAGCGCGGCCTTCTTCAGCGCCCATTCCACGCGCTCGTCCATCTCCACGCGCGGCAGGCTTTCGAACAGGCGGACACCGAAGGCGATGTTGTCGTAGATCGACATCGGGAACGGCGTCGGCTTCTGGAACACCATGCCGACCTTGGCGCGGATCAGGCTCACATCGAGCTTCGATTCGAGGATGTTCTCGCCATCGAGCACGATCTGGCCTTCCGCGCGCTGCTCGGGGTAGAGCTCGAACATGCGGTTGAAGGTGCGCAGCAAGGTGCTCTTGCCGCAACCCGACGGCCCGATGAACGCGGTGACCTTGTTCTCCGGGATGTCGAGGTTG
Organism: Betaproteobacteria bacterium; assembly: GCA_005884255.1. Lineage (GTDB taxonomy): Bacteria > Pseudomonadota > Gammaproteobacteria > Burkholderiales > Burkholderiaceae_C > VBDL01. Next base: position 1,092 of record VBDL01000310.1, read on the forward strand.
ATGTGCTTCAGCGCGTGGAAGGCGCCGTAGTAGAAGTTGAGGCCGCGCACCGAGAGCTTGACCTTCTCGTTGAGCGGCAGTTCGACTCGCACGTCCATGGGGGGCCTTCAGGTCAGTGCTTGTTGCGGAAAAAGACGCGCGCGGCGATGTTCAGCGCCAGCACGCCCAGCGTGATGAGGAACACGCCGGCCCACGCGAGCTGCTGCCAGTTCTCGTAGGGGCTCATCGCGAATTTGAAGATGGTCACCGGCAGGCTGGCCATCGGCTCCGTGAGCTTGCTGGTCCAGAACTGGTTCGACAGCGCGGTGAACAACAGCGGCGCCGTCTCGCCCGCGATACGCGCCAGCGCCAACAGCACGCCGGTGATGACGCCCGCGCGCGCGGCCTTCAAGGTGATCAGCATGATCACCTTCCACTTCGGCGTGCCCAGCGCGTAGGCGGCTTCGCGCAGCGCATTGGGAATCAGCGCCAGCATGTTCTCGGTGGTGCGAATGACCACCGGGATGACGATCAACGCCAGCGCCAGCACGCCGGCAAAGCCGGAGAACGAATGCAGGCGCGCGACCACGGCGGCATAGATGAACAGGCCGATGACGATCGACGGCGCCGACAGCAGGATGTCGTTGATGAAGCGCGTGATGCTGCCGAGCCAGCTCTTCTGCCCGTATTCGGCGAGGTAGATGCCCGCGAGAATGCCCACCGGCGTGCCGATCGCGGTGGCGAGCCCCACCATCAGCACCGAGCCGTAAATGGCGTTGGCCAGCCCCCCGGTCTCGGCTTGCGGCGGTGGCGTCATCTGCGTGAACACTGCGAGGCTCAGGCCACCCGCGCCCAGGCGCACCGTCTCGACGAGAATCCAGACCAGCCAGAACACGCCGAAGGCCATCGCTGCCAGCGACAGCGACAGCGCGATGCGGTTGACGCCGCGGCGGCGCCGATGCTTGGCCAGGCGCCGCCCATCGATGCCCGCGACCGCGCCGCTGATCACTGCACTCATGTACGCACCCCCTCGCCCTTCTTCAGCTGCATCAGCAGCACGCGCGACAGCGCGAGCACGACAAAGGTGATGAAGAAGAGGATCAGGCCGAGGTAAATCAGCGAGGCCTGGTGCAGGCCTTCCTGCGCCTCGGCGAACTCATTGGCCAGCGCCGACGCGATGCTGCTCGCCGCCTCGAACAGCGACAGCGAATTCAGCTGGTTCATGTTGCCGATGACGAAGGTCACGGCCATCGTCTCGCCGAGTGCGCGGCCGAGACCCAGCATCACGCCGCCGACCACCCCGGTTTTGGTATAGGGCAGCACGACCTTCCACATCACCTCCCACGTCGTCGAACCGAGACCGTAGGCCGACTCCTTGAGCATCGGCGGCGTCACTTCGAACACGTCGCGCATCACCGAAGCGATGAACGGAATGATCATGATCGCCAGGATGATGCCGGCCGACAGCAGGCCGATGCCCACCGGCGGGCCGGAGAACACCGTGCCGAGGATCGGCACGCCGCCGAAGACCGCCTGCAGCGGCTGCTGCACATAGGTGGCGAGCAGCGGCCCGAACACGAGCAAGCCCCACATGCCGTAGACGATCGACGGCACCGCGGCGAGCAGCTCGATGGCCGTTCCGAGCGGGCGCTTGAGCCACCTCGGCGACAGCTCGGTGAGGAAGAGCGCGATGCCGAAGCTCACCGGCACCGCGATCAGCAGCGCGATCGCCGACGTCATCAGCGTGCCGAGGATCATCACCAGGCCGCCGAAGCGGTTCTGCACCGGATCCCACTCGCTGTGCCAGAGGAACGAGAGGCCGTATTCCTTGATCGCCGGCGCCGCGCCGATGAACAGTGAAACGATGATGCCGGCCATCAGCGCCAGCGTCAGCCACGCGGCAGCGTGGGCCAGCAACGAGAACAGAACGTCGGGCAGCGAGCTTGCGCGCCGTTGCGCCGGAGGCTGGCTGCGCGGCTCGGCTCGATTCATGGTGTGCTCTTCGGGGTAAGGACTGGCGGGCAGTGTAGCGGCCATGGGGTCTCCGTCAGCAGCGCTGCAGGCCCCCTCAATGGGACGCCACGACCTTGCCGCCGGCATCCTTGATCTCGCTCCATTGCTTGCGCACCAGCGCCTTCACCGAGTCAGGCAGCGGCACATATTCCAGGTCGGCGGCCATCTTGTCGCCATTGGCGTAGGCCCACTCGAAGAACTTCAGGGAGCCGGTGCCTTGAGCGGGCTTGTCCTGCACCTTGTGCATCAGGATGAAGGTCGCGCCGCTGATCGGCCAGGCATCCTTGCCGGGCTGCTCGGTCAGCACCTGGTAGAAGGTCTTGGACCAGTCGGCGCCGGCCGCAGCGGCCTTGAAGTTGGCGTCGTCCGGAGCGACGAAGTTGCCGGCTTGGTTCTTCAGCAGCACATAGGCCATCTTGTTCTGCTTGGCATACGCGTACTCGACATAGCCGATCGAGTTGGGCAGGCGCTGCACATACGACGACACGCCTTCGTTGCCTTTGCCACCCGCGCCGGTCGGCCAGTTCACGGCCGTGCCCTCGCCGACCTTGCTCTTCCAGTCGGT
>VBDL01000311.1:0-409 GCA_005884255.1 Betaproteobacteria bacterium
AGCTGCACGTGCCGGCCAACTTCATCGGCTACGGCACCTTCTCACTGGCGGCGATGGTATCGCTGGCCTACCTGCTGAAGACGGCGTCGCCGCGCGCGCTGTGGACCGGTCTTGTCGGCATGCCGCTGCTGGTCGGCGTGCTGCCGGTGGGCGCGCTGCTGCTGCTGAGCCAGCCGGCGCCCGACGTGGCCGCCGCCTACACGAAGTCGCTGACCATGCTCGCCGGCCTGATCACCGTGACGGCGTTGACCACGCTGGCGCGCAACCCCATCAACGCACGCACGCCGGCCGCCGTGGTGATGGACGACCTGATGTACAAGGCCATCGCGGTCGGCTTCGCGTTCTTCACCATCGCCACCATCCTCGGCGCCTTCTGGGCGGCCGAAGCCTGGGGCGGCTACTTGAGCTG
>VBDL01000311.1:572-9560 GCA_005884255.1 Betaproteobacteria bacterium
TTCGTCCGCCGCAACGCCGAAGGTGAGGTCGAGAGCCTGCATCGCCACGAGGGCGAGGGCGCGCGCGAGTTCCTCGCCGACGAGCACCCGGACGTGCAGGCCTTCGTCGGCCATGCGGTACGCCCCGAGGAGTTCGGCCGCCTCGATGCCGACTTCGTGCGCGTGATCGAGGACGTGATCGACACCTTGATCATCAAGAACGTGCTCAACATCACCGACCTGCCCACCGAGGCGCAGGCCAAGCTGTTCGCGCGCAAGAGCTTCCGCGAGCGGGTGACCAAGCATTCGCTGAAGCTGTTCGGCGACTCGGGCTTCTCGGACGTGATCGGCGACACCGGGCTCGGCGACCTCCGGTAACGCGGACGGGAACCGCGGCGTAAGGTCCGGCCTCGAACGGCGACCAACGCCAAACGCCCTTGCCGGAGCCGCCATGCCCTCGCTGAAAGACCGTGGATTCATCCATCCGACGCCGTCGGACATCACGCCCCGTGCCGTCTACGAAGGCCGGCGCGAGCTGCTGAAGGGGCTGCTCGCCGGCGGCGCGCTGATGGCGCTCGGTGCCCCGGGCCGCGCGCAGACGCCGCACGGTGCCAAGCTGCCGGGCGGCAAGAGTGCGGTGGACGGCGCGATGACGATGGAGAAGCCCACGTCCTTCGACGACATCACCGCCTACAACAACTTCTACGAATTCGGCACCGACAAGTCCGACCCCGCGCGCAACGCGGGCAAGCTGGTGACGCGGCCGTGGACCGTCGCCATCGAAGGCGCCGTCAAGAAGCCCAAGGTCTACGACCTCGACGAGCTGCTGAAGCTCGCGCCCCTGGAAGAGCGCATCTACCGGCTGCGCTGCGTCGAAGGCTGGTCGATGGTCATCCCGTGGGTCGGCTATTCGCTGGCCGAACTGATCAAGCGCGTCGAGCCGATGGGCAACGCCAAGTACGTCGAGTTCGTGACCTTGGCCGATGCCAAGCAGATGCCTTACGTCGGCTCGCGCGTGCTCGAGTGGCCCTACGTCGAAGGCCTGCGCCTCGATGAAGCGATGCACCCGCTGGCGCTGCTCGCCTTCGGCCTCTATGGCGAGGTGCTGCCCAACCAGAACGGCGCACCGGTGCGCATGGTCCTGCCGTGGAAATACGGCTTCAAGTCGGCCAAGAGCATCGTGAAGATCCGCTTCGTCGAGAAGCAGCCGGCCACCGCTTGGGTCAAGGCCGCCGGTTACGAGTACGGCTTCTATTCCAACGTGAACCCCAACGTGGATCACCCGCGCTGGAGCCAGGCCACCGAGCGGCGCATCGGCGAGCCAGGAGGGCTGTTCGCCAAGCGCCGGCAGACGCTGATGTTCAACGGCTATGAGAGCCAAGTCGGGCAGCTGTACGCCGGTATGGACCTGAAGAAGTTCTTCTGATGAAGAAGCTGCTGCTCCATCCGGCCACCAAGCCCGTGCTGTTCGCGCTGGCGCTGCTGCCTTTTGCGCGGCTGCTCTACGGCGCCTTCGCCGATACGCTCGGCCCCAACCCGGCCGAGGCCCTGATCCGCGGCACCGGCGACTGGGTGCTGCGCTTCCTCTGCCTCACGCTGGCCATGACGCCGCTGCGCCAATGGGCCAATCTGCCCGCGCTGGCGCGCTATCGCCGCATGCTGGGGCTGTACGCTTTCTTCTACTGCGTGCTGCACTTCCTGTCGTATGCGTGGCTGGACATGAGCCTGAGCCTCGACCAGATCGCGCACGACATCCCGAAGCGCCCCTTCGCGCTGGTCGGCTTCACCGCGCTGCTGCTGATGGTTCCGCTGGCCGCCACCTCGTTCAACCGCGCGATCAAGGCGCTCGGCGCCGCGCGCTGGCAGAAGCTGCACCGCCTCGTCTACGCCATCGTGCTGCTGGGCCTCTTGCACTTCTTCTGGATGAAGGCGGCCAAGCACAACTTCGGCGAGTGGTCGATCTATGCCGCGATCGTTGCCGTGCTGCTCGGCTGGCGGCTGTGGCGCGCCGCTTCGACGCGGGTCTCCGCGACACGCAGCCGCGCCGCCGCGAACGCCTGAGCGCCATCGTTCCCATGACGTAGCATCCGCGGCATGAATCTGCCGCTCGATGTCGTCACCTTCGGCGAGGCGATGATGCTGCTCGTCGCCGACCAGCCCGGCCCGCTCGAGGCCGTCGAAAGCTTCCACAAGCGCACTGCCGGCGCCGAAACCAACGTGGCCATCGGCCTGGCGCGGCTGGGCTTGAAGGTCGGCTGGGTCAGCCGGCTCGGCACCGACTCGATGGCGCGCTACCTGCTCGGCGCGATGCGCGGCGAAGGCATCGACTGCTCGCACGTCGTCTGCGATGCCGGCCAGCGCACCGGCTTCATGATCAAGGGCCGCGTCAGCGATGGCAGCGATCCGCCGGTGGAATACCACCGCAAGGGCTCGGCCGCGAGCCACATCGCGCCGCAGGACATCGATGCGGCGTGGCTCACGTCGGCGCGCCACCTGCACGCCACCGGCGTGTTCCCCGCGATCTCCGACAACTGCTTCGCCACCGCGCGGCGCAGCCTCGAGCTGATGCGCGCGGCGGGCCGCACGATCTCGTTCGACCCCAACCTGCGCCCGACGCTGTGGCCGTCGACCGAGCGCATGCGCGAGGCGATCAACGAGCTGGCCGCGCTGGCCGACTGGGTGCTGCCGGGCCTGGAAGAAGGCCGCATCCTCACCGGCGAGCGCACGCCCGAAGGCGTGGCCGCGTTCTACCGTGAGCGCGGCGCCAAGCGCGTGGTGATCAAGCTCGGCGCCGAAGGCGCCTACTACGCCGGCGAAGACGGCAGCGGCCGCGTCGCCGGCTTTCCGGTCACCACGGTCGTCGACACCGTCGGCGCCGGTGACGGCTTCGCGGTCGGCGTGATCAGCGCGCTGCTCGAAGGCCGCCCGCTGCCCGAGGCCGTGAAGCGCGGCGCCTGGATCGGCGCGCGCGCGGTGCAAGTGCTCGGCGACACCGAAGGCTTGCCGACGCGCGCGCAGCTCGACGACGTGCGGTTCTAAGCCGCCGGAGCGCCGGCTCAGAACTCCAGCGTCAGCAGCAACGGGTCGATGAAGATCGGCGGCCCGCTGCTGTCGGCCTGCGGGAAAGCGATCACCAGATAGACGTGCTGGCCGGCAAAGCTGTCCAGGCGCTGGTTGACGTACGGCGATTCGCCTTGCCCATACGACGCCTTGCCGACGAGCAGCTCCTCGATCTCGCGCACTTGCACGGTCTTGGCCTTGACCTGCGCGGTGCCGTTGAAGAGCCGCCCGTTCTCGTCGTTCGCCCAGTGCATCGCACTGCCCCAGAAATCGGCCGTCACGTCGCTGAGCTTGCCACTCTTGCCGAGCATGCTGACCGTCGGCTCCTCGACGCTCAGCCAGCGATCGCTGCCATCGCCCTTCGACGCACCCACCGTGATGGGCAGGAAGAATCCGAGGCGCTTGCGCTTGTTCCTGAAGTCATCGAAGAGCTGCGGGCTTTGCGACGCTGCGAGCCAGATGCCGTGCTTGGGGTCGACATCGAAGAGCAGCTTGAAGGGCGCGCGCTGCTCGACCCAGCCCTTCCACGCGGCCTCGCCCTTGCTGAGCCGAATCTTCGGCTCGGGCAGTTCCAAGGGCTCGCGCACCGCCGCACTTGGCGCGGGCGCGGGCTGCGCAGCCGGCGCCGTGCCACCGGCGTAGACGACCCGATTGTCGATCGCATACACAAAGCAGCGGCCGCTGTTCGTGCGCTCGCAGTTGAGCATCGCGCGCTCGGCCGGATCGACGGGCATCGTCTTGTCGGCCGGCTTGGTGCTCCACGCATACCACCATTTGCCGCCTTCGGAGATCGCGAAGGCGCGCGGCAGCGGACACGTGAGGAACACGCGGTACTGCTCGCGCATCCTGTCACCAGCATGCGGCAGGCGCGAGGCGTCGGCCACGGCGGGGTCGGTCGGCATCGGGGGCGCAGGCAGCTTGCCGGCGCCGACGCAGGCACTCATCCCCTCCGGACTGGCAGCCGAGGTGCCGGGCGCAGCGGCGTCCACCGTCGTCGTGCTCGGCGTGGAGGCCGCCGGCTTGGTCAGCTTGGCATGGCGCTGCGGCAACTCCTTGATCCAGTCGACCGGGATCGCGAAGTTGAGGTTCTGCGCATCGCCGACGGAGCCCAGCGTCGTCAGGCCGATCAGCACGCCCTCCTCATCGAACAGGCCTCCGCCGCTGGAGCCGCGCGAGATCGGCGCAGAGGTCTGCAGCAGCAAGATCTGGCCCTGATCGTTGCGCCGGATCGACGACAGCAACCCCGCGCTCATGGTCAGGTCCAGGCCCTTGGGGTTGCCGACGGCGAACACGCTCTGCCCGACCTGCAGCCGGCTCACGTCGCCCAGCGCCACGGTTGGCGCGCCGAGGTTGGGCGCCTTGAGCTGGCACACGTCGCGCTGCGGATCCCACATCTCCAGCTTGGCGTCGATGCTGGTCTTGTCGCGCTTGACTGCCACGCGCTTGGCCTTGGCCAGCACATGGCAGTTGGTGATCAGCGTATCGGGCGCGATGACCACACCGGTGCCGAAGGCGAGCGGCAGTCCGTCGACGTCGTAGGTCTGCACGCGCCACACGCTGGGCGACACCTTGGCGTAAATCTCGTTGGCCGTCAGTGCCGTTGCTTCGCCGGCACCGATCGCCAGGCCGGCGGCCATGAAGGCGCGCCACAGTCGTCGTTGCATCACCGCCTCACTGATTGATCAAGCCCTGCAGGTCCTCGCTGCCGGCGCCTTCGCGCAGCACCGCCTCACCGCTCGATTGCGCCGACTCGTGTCCCGCCACCGAGGCCGCGCGTGATTGCGACAGTGACAGGCAGGCCAGCCCCGTGGGGTTGCGGCGCAGCGCGCCGAGCTCGGGCTTGAGGTGCTCAGGATCGCTCATGTCCATCACGCGGGCGGTGCAGCCCTTGTCGATGGAGGCGCCGCTGAGCAGATAGGTCTTGCCGGCCAGCGGCGTGAACGAGTAGCGCACCGAGCAATAGGTCTTCGCCGACTTGACGACGAAGAACTCGACCGTGGTGATCTGGTTGGCGGCCAGCGTCGTCGTCAGCGGGTTGCGCGTGCTGTTGCCCGCACCCACGGAGCGCAAGCCGGTGCACTTCTCGGAGTCGGCGTAGTAGTAGACGCTGTAGACGTCGCCGGCCGGCACCGCGCCGCGCATCACCAGCTTGGCGGTCTGGCCGGCCGCCGGCGCGACGTACTTCTGCACCGGCTTGGGCGCCGGCGCCGCGCAGGCGGCCAGCAGCAGCACGGCGGCGCTCGAAGATGCGGCATGGCGAGCCCAGCGGACGGTAGCGAACAGCGGCACGGCACGCTCGCGCAGTGTAGGGTCGCGCCCGTTCAGCGCCCGGGGCCGAGCCCTTCACTGCGTGGAATTTGCAACGACCGGCCCGCGCGCGTCAGCCCCGCCGCGCGGCGCGCATCACGGCTCGTACTTCCAGGCCCCGCCCTCGATCCTCACCATCACGCGAGCGCGCTGGTCCAGCCCGAGGTGATCGTTGGCCGACATGTCGAAGATCCCATGCGCGCCGGCCACGCCCTTGGCCGCCTCCAGCGCATCGCGCAGTGCGATGCGGAAGGCCGGCGTGCCGGGCTGGGCCTTCTTCAGGGCCACCGGTGCGGCGCTGGCCAGCAGCAGGCCCGCATCCCACGCATGGCCGCCGAAGGTCGACACCGAGCCCTTGCCGTTCGCGCCCTCGTACCTGGCGATGTACTCCAGCGCCGACTTCTTCACCGGGTGCGTGGCCGGCAGCTGCGCAGCCACCAGCACCGGGCCCGACGGCAGGTAGGTGCCGTCGACGTCCTTGCCCCCGACGCGCAGGAAGTCGTTGTTGGCGACGCCGTGCGTCTGGTAGTACTTGCCGGTGTAGCCGCGCTCGCGCAGCGTGCGCTCGGGCAGCACCGCCGGCGTGCCGCTGGCGGCGATCAGCATCGCATCGGGCTTGGCGGCGAGGAGCTTGAGCACCTGGCTGGTCACCGAGGTGTCGGTGCGCGCATAGCGCTCGTTGGCGACGATCTGGATGCCCTTGATCCCGGCGGCCTTGCTGAACTCGTTGTACCAGCCCTCGCCGTAGGCATCGGTGAAGCCGATGAAGCCCACCGTCTTCACGCCGTGGTCGGCCATGTGCTGCGCGATCGCCAGCGACATCATGATGTCGTTCTGCGGCGTCTTGAAGACCCAGCGCCGCTTCGCATCGATCGGCTCGACGATGCGCGCCGACGCGGCCATCGAGATCATCGGCGTCTGGTTCTCGGCCACCACGTCGATCATCGCCAGCGAATTGGGCGTGGTGGTCGAGCCGATCACCACGTCGACCTTGTTCTCGGTGATCAGCCGCCGCGCGTTGGCCACGGCGTTGGTGGTGTCCGACGCGTCGTCGAGCACGATGTAGTTGACCTTCTGGCCGGCGATCGTCGTCGGCAGCAGCGCGATGGTGTTCTTCTCGGGGATGCCGAGCGACGCCGCCGGGCCGGTGGCCGACAGCGTGACGCCGACGTTGATGTCGGCGAAGGCAGGTAGTGCGGCGATCGCGGCAACGATCAGCGCCAGGCTCTTCTTCATCATGCGAGTGTCTCCTTCGGAGTTGGTTTTCTGCGGGTCTTCTTCGCGGTGACCGGGCTGCGCACGGCGCCGATGCCACCGAAGAACAGCTCGGTGACCACCGGCGCCATCGCCTCGTAGGTCAGCTCGCCCTCGGGCTTCAGCCACGTGAACATCCAGTTGATCATGCCGAACAGCAGCATGGTCAGCGGCTTGTGCAGGCCCTCGGCACCGGCCTCGGGGCGCAGCAGCGCAATCGTATCGGCGAAGGCCGCCACCACCTCGCGCTCATGCGCCAGTACGCGCGCCTTGCCGGCCCCGGTCAGGAACTTGACGTCCTGCGTCAGCACGCGGTGCTCGTGGCGGGCCTCGGCATAGGCCTCGACGAAGCGGCGGATCATCAGCTTGAGCCGCGCCTGCGGCTCGCTCTCTTCGGCGATCGTCTCGCGCACCAGCTCCACCAGGCGCGAGACGTGGCCTTCGCAGATCAGCACCAGCAGATCGTCCTTGTCGCGCACGTAGTGGTAGAGCAGCGGCTTCGACACGCCGCAGGCGCGCGCCACCTCGATCATCGACACGTCGGAGTAGCCGCGCTCGGCGAACAGCTTCGCCGCGCCGGCGAGGATGGCCTCGCGCTGCGCGTCGTAGGTGGGGGCTCTACCTCGCGGCACGCCTATCTCTCATCGAACGACACCGTCACCTGCGGCGTCAGCGGGTGCGACTGGCACGTGAGCACGAAGCCGCCGTCGACCTCGCCCTTCTCCAGCGCGAAGTTGCGGTCCATGCGCACACGGCCGTCGACGAGCTTCGCGCGGCAGGTGCCGCAGACGCCGGACTTGCACGAGTACGGCACGTCCATGCCCGAGCGCGCCGCCGCATCGAGGATGCTCGGGTCGTCGGCGAGGAACTCGACCTCGCGGGTGAGGCCGTCACGCACGATGGTGATGCGCGCATTGCGTGCGTCGCCGGGCTTCGGCCGATGCAGCGCCGCCTCTTCGGCCGACGGCGGCACGCCGAAGCGCTCGATGTGGATCTTGTCGGGCGCGACATCGGCCTCGCGCAGCGCCGCCTCGGCTTCGTCGTTCATGCCGAACGGCCCGCAGACGAACGCGGCATCGAGCGACTTCGCATCGATCACCGTGCGCAGCAGCTCGCCGATCTTCGCGCGATCGAGCCGCCCCATGGCGAGCGGCGCATCCATCTGCTCGCGCGAGAAAACCGGGTAGATCGCCAGCCGCGCGAGAAAGCGGTTCTTCAGGTCCTCGAGCTCTTCCTTGAACATCGTCGAGCCGCTGCGCTTGTTGCCGTAGACCAGCGTGAAGCGGCTGCCCGGCTCCCGCTCGAGCAAGGTCTTCGCGATCGACAGGATCGGCGTGATGCCGCTGCCGCCGGCAATGCCGAGCAGGTGGCGTCGCGCCTGCGCATCGATCGGCGTGGTGAAGCGGCCCTGCGGCGGCATCACGTCGAGCGCATCACCGGGCTTCAGATGCTCATGCAGCCAGCCGGAGAACACGCCGCCGGGCACCAGCCGCACGCCGACGCGCAGTTCGCCATCGTCGAGCGCGGAGCAGATCGAATACGAGCGCCGCTCCTCGCGGCCGGCGATGTCGTGGCGCAGCGTGAGGTACTGGCCGGGCGTGAAGCAGAACGGCTCGCTCAGCTCGGCCGGCACATCGAAGCAAACGATCAGCGCATCGCCGGCATCGGGCCGTACATCACGCACACGCAAAGGATGGAAGTGCAAGCCGCTCATATCGGCTTGAAATGCTCGAAAGGCTCGCGGCAGTCAATGCAGCGGTACAGCGCCTTGCACGCGGTCGAGCCGAAGGCAGACAGCCGCTCGGTGTGCGCCGAGCCGCAGCGCGGACAATCGATCGTGCGTGGATGAAAGCGCAGTGTGTTGTTCACCGCGCCGGGCGGCGCGATGCCGTAGTCGCGCAGCTTCGCGCGGCCTGCGTCGCTGATCCAGTCGGTGGTCCACGCCGGCGCGCGGCGCGTGATCACGCGCACCGGGCCAAGGTCGGCCGCCAGCAGCGCCTCGCGCACGCTGCTCTCGATGATCTCGGTGGCCGGGCAACCGGAATAGGTGGGCGTCAGCACGACCTCGATGCCGTCGTCATCGCAGTTCACCTCGCGCACGAGCCCGAGGTCGACCACCGACAGCACCGGCACCTCGGGGTCCGGCACCGCGGCGAGCACACGCCATGCATGATCGCTGCGCGCCTGCCAAGCGGACACCGCGGATCCGGCTTCGCCGGTCCGCTGGTGTCGCCCCCTCGAGGGGGCGGCCGAAGGCCGCAGGGGGTGGGTCATATCACCAGGCTCCTCCAGGATAGGCGCGCTGCAGATGCTGCATCTCGGCCAGCATGTAGCCCAGGTGCTCGCTGTGCACGCCACCGCGGCCGCTGCTGCGGAAGGGCGTGTCGG